>WLIH01000001.1 GCA_009702305.1 Actinomycetota bacterium
GCTCGCACCTACGGTCACGGCCATGCAGATGCCCGACCCCGTGATCCGACGACTCGACGACGTCCCCGACGTCGAGATCCGTCGCCACGACGGCGGGAAGATGGGCCGCGCGCTCCACGCCGCCAACGCCGTCAGCATCCGCAACGACCTCTCCTGGCACTCGTTCTGCTGCACCCTGCTCCACGAGTTGCTCCACCTCCTCAACGGGCCCCAGTGCCACGGCCTCAGGGCCAAGGAGGAAGAGTCCGTGCGCCGCCAGACCGCGCGCGAGATGCTGCCCGACATCTACGACATCGGCGAAGCGCTCGCCTGGGCACACACGCCCATGGAGGCCGCCGACGAACTCGGCGTCGACATCTACGTACTGCGCAAGCGGCTGCGGCACATGCACCCCGCCGAGCGCGGGTACCTGCAACGTCGCCTCTCCGAGGTCCCGTGATGGCCGGGCGTCCGAACCTTCGCCAGGTGCCCGCGCGCCCGCGCCGTGTGCTCGGCATCGTCCGCGTCTCCAAAGAACGCGACGGCATGGTCAGCCCCGAGCTGCAGGTCACCGCGATCACCGACTACTGCGCCAGCGTCGGGCACCACCTCGCCGGGATCGTCGAAGGGATCGACGAGTCAGGATCCCAGCGGAAGTCGTCGTGGTGGCGGCGCCTCGACGACGCCGTCGCGTCAGTCGAGTCGGGGGAGTACGACGGGATCGTCGTCTGGAAATACTCGCGGACCGCCCGCCACCGGATGAAGTGGGCCGTCGCGCTCGACCGGGTCGAGTCGGCCGGGGGAGTCCTCGAGTCGGCGACCGAGCAGTTCGACACCACCACCTCAGCCGGCCGGTTCGCGCGCGGCATGGTCGCCGAGATGAACGCCTTCGAGGCCGAGCGGATCGGCGAGGTGTGGAAGGAGTCCCACGAACGCCGGATCCGCAACGGCCGACCCCACACGGGCAAAGCCCGGTTCGGCTACACCTACGACCTCACCGAGAAGCTGCACAAGCCACACCCCGAGCAGGCTCCGATCCTCGCCGACCTATACCGCAGGTACGTCGCGGGGGAGTCGATCGGGACCCTGGTCCAGTGGCTCAACCGCCACGGGTGGCGCACCGCCCGCGGCGGATCCTGGGCCGACGACACGCTGCGCAAGCAACTCGACACCGGCTTCGCGGCCGGTCTGTTCACCTACCACGGCGACTACTACCCCGGCGCCCACGAAGCGCTCATCGACCCCGACCTCTGGCAGGCCTACAAGGACGC
Source organism: Actinomycetota bacterium (assembly GCA_009702305.1). Taxonomy (GTDB): domain Bacteria; phylum Actinomycetota; class Actinomycetes; order Propionibacteriales; family Nocardioidaceae; genus Nocardioides. Next base: position 1,251 of record WLIH01000001.1, read on the forward strand.
CCGGGTCGCGCGCCGCAAGGTCCCGCCGCGGACCGAACGATCGCCTTACCTGCTGTCCGGGCTCGTCCGCTGCGCGCGGTGCGGGTCGGTCATGGTCGCCTACCGAGAGACACCCCGGGCCACGAAGTACGACAACCGTCGAGGGAAGGCCTACCCGACACCCGGCGTACGGCTCTCGTGGCGGTGCAAGCGCTGCCCCGAACTCGGCAAGGGCCCGACCGGCTACGTCGCCTCCCACCTCGTCGAGACCCAGCTCCTCGAGCACCTCAGCGCCCTTGCGGCATCCGTCGAAGCTGACTCGATCGAGAAGGTCGTCGTCGACGCCCGCCAGACGCTGCTCGAGGTCGAACTCGACCGGCTCACCCGCGAAGGCGCCAAGCTCCAAGAGGCACTCATCCGACTCGCCGTGTCCAACGCTGAGAACCCACTGCCCCCGGCGATCTACGCCCAGTCGAAGGACGACATCGAGAGCCGCGCCCGCGACGTCGCCGCGGCCATCGAAGCGGCCGGCGCGACCGTCCGCCGATCATCCAAGCAACCCGCACACACGGCCGCGAGCCTGCTGGCCGAGTGGGATGACCTCCCGATCGAGGGGCGGCGCGAGGTGCTCCGCAGCCTCATCGACTGCGTCCTCGTCCGCACCGGCCGCGACCTATTCGCCGTCGTCGTCGAGTGGCCCGAAGCGCGCCGCTGACCGGCCCGAGAGGGGTCGGGTCAGGCCCGCTCCGCCATCGACTTTAGGTGTGCCTTGACCTGAGCCAGTGACGGGTTCGTCTGCGACGTGCCGTCGGTGTAGACCAGGGTCGGCACCGTCTGATTGCCGTTGTTGGCCGACTCGACGATCTGCACGGCCTCGGGCACCTGCTCGATGTCGACCATGTCGAAGGCGATGCCCTCGCGGTCGAGCTGGCTCTTGAGCCGGTGGCAGTACCCGCACCACGGGGTGGAGTACATGACGAACGGGGCAGTCGAGGAAGCGTTCACGGTCATGGCAACAGCCTACGGAGGCGGTTGATTCCGGGAGCCTGTCTCACCTCGTCGCGTGGACGGCGAGCTGCCAGGTGCGCTCGTCCTGGGCCAGGTGGGCCTCGTCCGCGGCCGTGCGGACCAGTGTGCCGCCTGCCTCGAGATCGAGGCGTGCGGCGGGGGTGGTCGTGGCGTCGGCAGGCAGATCGGCGCCGAGCACCAGCACGCTGCCGAGCACCCGGGCGCCGCCGACGCTCAGCAGGAGATCGTCGGCGCCGGCCACCGACCAGGCATCGACGAGCAGCGCGTGGCCGCTGCTCGTGTCGGCACGGGTCGTCAGCTCGATCCGTCCGGAGGGGGCTTCGCCGTGCCGGCCGAGCACGACCGTCTCGCGCAGCGCGAGCCGCGCGCCGGATCCGAGCTGGACGGTGGTCGCTCGCACGACGTCGGCGCCAGCCGCGACGATGAGCGGCTGGCCGGCCCAGGTCAGCGAGGCCTCGTCGCCGAGATCGATGTCGACCTCCCACCGGGCGCGACCGCCGCGCATGTCGTAGGCCACCGTGCCGCCCGGCTCGACCAGGTCGAGGGCGGCGCCGTCCTCGACGCGCACCTCGATCCGCACCCGGTCGCCGGCGAGCAGCAGCGCGCCGTCGGGCACGAGCGAGACGCGTGGCCGGTCGCTGCCGGGCACCGGCACCAGCATCGGGCGCACCGCCGGTCTTCCACCGGCGGCCTCCACCTCCAACCAGACCCGCGGCCGACCGCCGACGCCCCGCTCGACGACGACCCGGGTCCGGCTGGCGTCAGTGCACGTGGTCGGCGGCGAGAGCATGGTCGTGATCGTGATCGCCGTGACCTTCGTGACTCGGGCCGTGGCTGTGCGGTGCCATCGGGCCGGGGTCCGCGGGATGCAGGGAGCCGTCCCGGTGGGCTGCGAGCCGGCCGATCACCCACGCGACCAGCTCGGCGATCGAGGCGGGATCGTGGGCGGAGAGCGCGATGACGGGACGGCCGTCGCGCACCGAACCGGCGTCGCTCACCATCTGCGCGGGGTCGACGCCAACGTAGGGGCCGAGATCGGTCTTGTTGACGACGAGCAGATCCGCGCGGGTGATGCCAGGCCCCCCCTTGCGGGCGACGTCTCCGCCGCCCGCGACGTCGATGAGGAAGATCTGGGTGTCGACCAGGGCGGGGGAGAAGGTCGCGGTGAGGTTGTCACCGCCCGACTCGACGAGCACCAGGTCGAGCGGGGCGAAGTCGGCCTCGAGGTCCTCGACCGCCATCAGGTTGGCGGTGATGTCGTCGCGGATCGCGGTGTGCGGGCAGGCCCCCGTCTCGACCGCGCGGATCCGCGCCGGGTCGAGCACGCCGGCCGAGCGCAGGAAGCGTGCATCCTCGTCGGTGTAGATGTCGTTGGTGATCACGCCGAGGGAGAGCCGGTCGGCGAGCTCGCGGCACAGCATCGCGATGAGCGAGCTCTTGCCGGTCCCGACGGGGCCGCAGACCCCGAGGCGGAGCGTACGGCGAGTAGGACTGTCAGGCACTGAACAACCTCCGAGGGGTGACGGCGTGGGCCTCGGCCCACGCCTCGATCTGGGGGGCACCGGAGGCAGGGATGCCGCCGGGTCGGGTGAGGGTGGCGACCGCCACGGCCAGGGTGTCGACCTCCGGGAGCGCGTGGTGGACCCACTGTGCGGCGACGACGGGATCCATGGGCGTGAGCTTGAGCGCGGCCGAGATCACGGTCTGCACGTCGTCGTACCCGACGAGCCCGGCCAGGGCGACGGGGGAGAGCCCGCCCGCGTCGGCCGCGGCGGCCAGCACGATCGGGCGGGGCGGCGCCGACAGCGCGGCGACCGCGTGCACCGCCGCCGACTCCGGCCAGAGCCGGGCGACCAGCCGCAGCAGCGCCTTGCCCTGGGTGCGCGCCGTCGCGCGCATCGCTGCGCTCGGCGTCCGCGCCTGCCAGGCCTCGACGACCGGACGGAGGTCGCGCCCACTGCGCTGATGTGAGAGCGCGACGACGGCGGTCGCCGCCTCGACCCGGGTCACGGTGCGCAGCCGCAGTCGCACGTAGTCGGGGATGCGGTCGGCGGGCAGCCCGGCCACGAGGGCCGGCTCCAGGGTCGCCGACTGGGTGTGCCCGGCCACCGGGAGGCGGGCGTCGGCCAGCAGGTGCGCGACCAGACCGGCGGAGGGGGCGCTCATCAGAACATCGAGTAGAGCTGGGCGAGCGGGAGGGTGGTGGCGGGCGACGGGTCGACGCGCTCGCCGTCGACCTCGATGGTGAAGGTCTCCGGGTCGACCCGGATGCTCGGCAGGTAGTCGTTGTTGACCATCTGCGCCTTGCCGATCTCGCGCGTCGGCGCCACGCCGAGCAGTCGCCGGCGCAGTCCCAGCCGCTCGGCCAGGCCGTCCTCGAGCGCGGTCGGAGCGACGAAGGTGACCGCATGGTCGGCGCCGCTGCCCTCGGACGGGTCGATCAGGGTCGGCCTCATCAGCTGGGGCTGCGGGGTCGGGATCGACGCGTTCGGGTCGCCGAGGGCCCCCCACACCAGCGCGCCGCCCTTGATCACCACCTGCGGCCGGATGCCGAAGAACCGCGGATCCCACAGCACCAGGTCGGCGAGCTTGCCGGGCTCGATCGAGCCCACCTCGGCGTCGATGCCGTGGGCGATCGCGGGGTTGATGGTGTACTTCGCGACGTACCTCTTGGCCCTCAGGTTGTCCGCCGGCTCGGACCCGTCGAGGGCGCCGTACCTCGCCTTCATGACGTGGGCGACCTGCCAGGTGCGGCACACGACCTCGCCGATCCGGCCCATCGCCTGGGCGTCCGAGCTGGTGATCGACAGCGCTCCCAGGTCGTGCAGCAGGTCTTCCGCCGCGATGGTGGTGGAGCGGATCCGCGACTCGGCGAAGGCGAGGTCCTCGGGCACGCGCGGGTTGAGGTGGTGGCAGACCATCAGCATGTCGAGGTGCTCGGCGACGGTGTTGACGGTGTGCGGGAGCGTCGGGTTGGTCGAACCCGGGATGACGTGCGGCAGCGAGGCGACGGTGAGGATGTCGGGCGCGTGCCCGCCGCCGGCCCCCTCGGCGTGGAAGGCGTGGATGCCCCGACCGGCGATCGCGCCGACGGTCGACTCGAGGTAGCCGGCCTCGTTGAGCGAGTCCGAGTGCAGGGCGACCTGGAGACCGTGCACGTCGGCCGCCCGCAGGGCGGCGTCGATCGCGGCCGGCGTCGAGCCCCAGTCCTCGTGCACCTTGTACGCCGCGGCGCCGGCCAGCGCCTGCTCGGCGAGCGACGCGGCGGAGACGGTGTTGCCCTTGCCCATCAGCAGCACGTTGAGCGGGATGGTGTCCAGGGCGCGGTGCACGGTCTGCAGGTGCCAGGCGCCCGGGGTGACGGTGGTGGCCTTCGAGCCCTCGGAGGGGCCGGTGCCGCCGCCGCCGACCGTGGTGACACCGGTGGCGAGTGCTTCGACCAGCTGCGAGCGGGAGATGAAGTGCACGTGCACGTCGATCGCGCCGGCAGTGAGGATCTTGCCCTCGCCGGAGATCACGTCGGTCGAGGGGCCGATCAGCAGCTGGGGGTGCACCCCGTCGGCCACATCGGGGTTGCCGGCCCGTCCGATAGCCACGATGCGGCCATCGCGCAGGCCGACATCGGCGCGCACGATGCCCCAGTGGTCGAGCACGATCGCGTTGGTGATGACGGTGTCGAGGGCGCCCTCGGCGCGGGTCGTCGTGCCTTGCGCCATCGACTCGCGGATCGACTTGCCGCCGCCGAAGACGGCCTCGTCGCCGCCGATGGTGAGGTCGTGCTCCACCTCGATCCACAGGTCGGTGTCGCCCAGGCGGACCTGGTCGCCGGCGGTCGGGCCGTAGAGGGCGGCGTACGCCGCGCGGTCCAGCTGCACGTCAGGCCTCCTTGATCTGGATGCCGGGCACGTGCACCCGGCCGCCGAAGGCGACGACGTCGAGGGCGCGCGAGGCTCCGGGCTCGAAGCGCTGCGAGGTGCCGCTCGGGATGTCGAGGTGGCAGCCGGCGGCGGCCTCGCGGTCGAAGTCGAGGGCGGCGTTCACGTCGGGGAGGTGGATGTGCGAGCCGATCTGGATCGGCCGGTCGCCGGTGTTGACGAAGACCAGCCGCTGCACGGCCTTGCCGGCGTTGAGCTCGACGGTCCCGGGACGCACGCGGACGGCGCCGGGGCCTGCGGTGGAGTGGGCGGACACGGGGCTCCTCAGGCGATCGGCTGGTGGAGGGTCACGAGCTTGCGGCCGTCGGGGAAGGTCGCCTCGACCTGGACGTCGGTGAGCATCTCCGCGACCCCCGCCATCACCTGCTCGCGGGCCAGCACGTCGCGACCCGACGACATCAGCTCGGAGACGCTCGCGCCCTCCCGGGCGCGCTCGATCACCCAGGTGCTGAGCAGGGCGACGGTCTCGGGGTAGTTGAGCAGCACCCCGCGCTCGAGGCGATCGCGAGCGACCATGCCCGCGACGGCGAGGAGCAGCTTCTCGGTGTCGGCCGGCGTCAGGTGCATCAGACCGCCATGGCCGCGCGCACGGCGTCCAGCGCGCCCGGCCCGCCGGCACCGCTCGAGGTGATCCGCCCCGACTCGAGCACGTAGTAGGAGCCGGTGCTGCGCAGCGCGAAGCCGACATGCTGCTCGACCAGCAGCACCGACAGGTCCCCCCGCGAGCTCAGGGCCGCGATCACAGCCTCGATCTCGGCGACGACGTTGGGCTGGATGCCCTCGGTCGGCTCGTCGAGGATGAGCAGGCGCGGCTTGGTCAGCAGGGTCCGGGCGATCGCCAGCTGCTGGCGCTGGCCGCCGGAGAGCAGACCCGCGCGGCGCGACAGCAGCTGGGGCAGCGCCGGGAACGTGTCGAGCACCTCGTCGATCGCCGATCGCTGAGTGGTGACCAGCTGCAGGTTCTCCAGGGTGGTCATCTGCGGGAACGACAGCTGACCCTGGGGCACGTAGCCCAGGCCGCGAGCCACGCGCTTGTTGGGGCGCAGCCGGGTGACGTCCTCGCCGTCGATGAGCACCGTCCCGCTGCGCACCGGGAGCAGACCGACCGCCACCCGCAGCAGGGAGGTCTTCCCGGCGCCGTTGTGCCCCATCAGGGCGACACCGCCACCGAGCGGGACGCTCAGGCTCACGCCGTGGATCACCATGCTGCGGCCGTAGCCCGCGGTGACGTCGACGAACTCCAGCTTCGCGTCAGCCATGCTCGACACCTTCCGTGCTCCGGCCCAGATAGACCTCTTGGACCTGCGGATTGGCCTGGATCTCCGCGACCGTCCCCTCCGCCAGCACCTTGCCGGCGTGCAGGACCGTGACGATGTCGGCATACCTGCGCACGAAGTCCATGTCGTGCTCGATAACGACGATGGTGCGCGTCGGCGCGATCCGGCGCAGCAGCGCGCCCGTCTCCTCGCGCTCGTCGTGGCTCATCCCCGCGACCGTCTCGTCGAGGAACATCACCTGGGCGTCCTGCACGAGCAGCATCCCGATCTCCAGCCACTGCTTCTGGCCGTGGGCCAGGATGCCGGCCGGGCGGTCGCGGTGGTCGGCGAGCCCGACGGTCTCCATCGCCTCCTGGACGTACGACGGCACGCCACGCCGGGCGAGGACCATGCCGCGGGCGCGGCGGTGCACGCCGCCGGCGATGTCGAGGTTCTGCAGCACCGTCAGCTCTTCGAACACGGTCGCGGTCTGGAAGGTGCGGCCTACGCCGGCCCGGGTGATCTGGTGCGACTTCAGCGTCAGCAGGTCCTTGGTCCCGTACCTCGCGTAGCCGGTGCCGTGGACCAGGCCGGTCAGCGCGTCGACGAGCGTGGTCTTGCCGGCACCGTTGGGCCCGATCAGGAAGTGGATGCGGCCCTGCAGGAAGGTCACGTCGACGTTCTCGTTGGCCTTGAAGCCGTCGAAGTCGACGGTGAGCCCCTGGACCTCGAGGTAGTTCTGGCCCGTCATGCCGTCCTCCTGCGAGACGTAACGACTCCGCTGAGTCGTCGTGGGATCGAGGCGAGACCGTCGGGCAGCAGCAGCGTCACGACGATGAACATCAGGGCGAGGATGTAGATCCAGCCGTTCTCGAATCGCTCCGAGAGCGTGGATCGTCCGTAGCCCAGGAGGATCGCGCCGAGGGCAGGTCCGAAGAGGGAGGCCCGCCCGCCGAGCGCGACGCCGGCGATCAGCAGGATGGACGCCGCCGCACCGATCTCCTTGGGGGAGATGATCCCGACGATCGGCACGAAGAGCGCGCCGCCGATGCTGGCCATGACCGCCGACACCACGAAGGCGACGAGCTTGATGTTGGCCGGGTCGTAGCCCAGGAAGCGGACCCGCTCCTCGGCGTCCCGGGTCGCCACCAACAGCTCGCCGAACCTGCTCCGGTAGAGCTGCCAGACGACGAGCATGCAGAGCACCAGGACGACCGCCGTGATCGTGTAGATCATCCGCCGGTTGACCGGGTCGGCGAGGTCGTAGCCGAAGAACGACTTGAAGTCGCTCAGGCCGGTGTCGCCGCCGGTGAGCTTGATGGTGCCGCCGATGAAGTAGGCCAGCGCCACGGCCAACGCCTGCGACAGGATGGCGAAGTAGGCGCCCTTGACCCGGCGCTTGAAGATCGCGAAGCCCAGCACCGAGGCCACCAGGATCGGCACCAGCACCACCGCGGCGAGGGTGAAGATCGGGCTGCGGAAGGGCACCCAGAATCCGGGCAGGGGAGCGAGCGGGTCGTAGAGGATCATGAAGACGGGGATGCCGTCGGGTCCGGCGGTCTCCAGGGTCAGGTGCATCGCCATGGCGTAGGCGCCGATCGCGAAGAAGACGCCCTGGCCCAGGACCAGCATCCCGCCGCGACCCCAGCTCAGCCCGATGCCCACGGCGACGATCGCCCAGCAGCAGTACTTGCCGAGGTTGTTGAGCCGGAACTCGTCGAGCACGGCCGGCGCCACGACGATCAGCAGCAGCGCCAGGACACCGATGCCGACAAGCGAGCCCCACGATCGGGCGAAGGTCGTGGCGCGCTCGACCGGCGTCGTACTCATGCGAGACCTCGCGTCCGGATGGTGAAGAGGCCTTGGGGTCGGACCTGGAGGAAGACCACGACCAGGCCGAAGGTGATGACCGAGGCGAGGCTGCCGGTCGTCCAGTCGGCGAAGTACGCCGTCGAGACGCCCACCGCCCACGCCGCGATGACGGTGCCGCGCAGCTGGCCGAGGCCACCGGCCACGACGACCAGGAAGGCCAAGATGATGTAGCGGGTGCCGAGCTGGGAGTTGGTGCCGCCGATCAGCGAGGCCGCGACCCCGCCCAGTCCGGCGAGCCCCGATCCGATGAAGAAGGTGAGCCGGTCGACCGACCGGGTGGCGATGCCCAGCGTCTCGGCGAGCGGGCGGTTCTGCACGGTGGCGCGGATCCGCCGGCCGAAGGTCGTGTACCTCAGCAGAGCGGCCAGGCCGGCGAGGCAGACCAGCGCCAGGCAGATGGTGAAGATCTGGCGCAACGGCCAGGCGTAGCCGAAGACGTCGAGCTGGCCGTCGAGCAGCGACGGCTTCTTGACGGGGACCCCGCTGGGGTAGTGCTGGAGGAAGAGCTGCTGCAGACCCAGGCTCACGCCGACCGTGGCCAGCAGGGTGTCGAGCGGCCGGTCGTACATCCACTGGATCACGGTGATCTCCAGCACCAGGCCGAGCAGTCCGGCGAAGACGAAGGCCACGGGGAGCGCGAGCAGGATGGAGATGTTGGTGTTCGAGACCACCCCCTGGGTCCAGTACGCCGAGACGGCGCCGGCCAGCAGGAACTCGCCGTGGGCCATGTTGATGACGCCCATCTGACCGAAGGTCAGCGCGAGGCCGAGGGCGGCGATGAGGAGCAGCGCGCCGTCGGCGGTGCCGTTCAGGAGCGGGGCGATCAGGGATTCCATGCTGGCCTCTCGACGCGGGGACGTGCCGGGTGTCGCTGGTGAGGGGGTCCGTGCCCGAGGCACGGACCCCCTCGACTCCGCTGGGGAGCCTCAGCCTGCGGCGGCGACCAGCGCGTCGCGCGTCGCCTCGGGGAACCAGGAGTAGCCCTCCAGGAACGGGTCCGGCTCGATCGGGCCGTCGGACTCCCAGACGATGTCGAACTGGTTGTCGGCGTTGATCTGGCCGATCAGGCCCGGCTTGCTGATGTGGTGGTTCTCGCCGTCGATGACGACGGTGCCCTCAGGAGCGTCGAACGAGACCCCGTCGGAGACCGCGTTGATCTTGTCGACGTCGAAGGATCCGGCCTTCTCGACCATCGCCTTGTAGAGGTACATCGAGTCGTAGGCCGCCTCCATCGGGTCGGACGTGACGTCGCTAGGACCGTCGTAGGCGACCCAGTCCGCGATGAACTTCTCGTTGGCCGGGCTCTGGACCGACTGGAAGTAGTTCCACGCGGCGTACTGACCGGTGACGTCGGCACCCATGTTGGGCGCCTCCTCCTCGGCGATCGAGACCGAGATGATCGGCGTGGTCTCGGCCGTGAGGCCGGCGTCCGTGTAGGCCTTGATGAAGCCGACGTTGGACGAGCCGTTGATGGTGTTGAAGATGAAGTCGGGCTTGGCGTCGACGATCTTCGAGACCTGCGTGGTCCAGTCGTCCTTGTCGAGCGGCACGTACTCCTCACCGACTATCTCGATGCCGAGCTCCTCGGCGTACAGCTTGATGATCGCGTTGGCCGTGCGCGGGAAGACGTAGTCCGAGCCCGCGAGGAACAGCGTCTTGACGCCCTTGGACTTCAAGAACTCCATGGCCGGCAGGATCTGCTGGTTGGTCGTGGCGCCGGTGTAGTAGATGTTCTTCGACGCCTCGAGGCCCTCGTACTGCACGGGGTAGAAGAGCAGGCTGTTGTACTTCTCGGCCACCGGCTTCATGGCCTTGCGCGAGGACGACGTCCAGCCACCGAAGATCGCGGCGACGCAGTCCTTGGTGATGAGCTTCTCGGTCTTCTCGGCGAAGGTCGGCCAGTCGGTGGCGCCGTCCTCCTGCACGAGCTCGATCTGCTTGCCCATGATGCCGCCGTCGGCGTTGATCTCGTCGGCGGCCATGTGCAGGACGGACGACACGGTCGTCTCCGAGATGGCCATCGCACCCGTGAGGGAGTTGATCAGGCCCAGCTTGACGGTGTCACCCGAGGTGTCGACGCAGCTCTCGCTGCTGGTGGAAGTGGTGTCGTCGCCGGCCTTGGAGCCGCCACAGGCGCTGAGGCCGATGGCAGCTGCGAGCGCGATGACGGATGCCGCGGCGACGCGGGAGCGGGTACGGGTCACGTGGGGGCAACCTCTCGGTTCTGGCCTGCGGTCTCGGGCCGCTGGCTCGGGCCAGGGGCACGGCATCGGGCCCCGGTGGTCGATGAACCTAGGAATCGCAGATTTCGAGTTGCTACCAAATGGAATTAAATCGGTGTTACGGCACGCCGCACCCGCGCGGACGGCGTGGCGCAGCCCGGTCCGGTCTCAGCCGACGAGCGGCGGCAGGACCCGGAGGTCGCCGGCCAGCGACTGCCAACGGCGTGCGCCGAGCTCCTCGGCGAGGATCTGCTCGACGGCCTCCTCGGCCTCGCGGATCGCCCGGGCGACCTCGCTCCCGCGAGCCGACAGGGCCACCACCACGCGGCGCTTGTCGTCGGGATCCATCCGCCGCACCACCAGTGCCTGGGAGACCAGCCGGTCCACGTGGCGGGTCAGCGAGGCGGGCGCGACCACGGCGCCGTGAGCCAGGTCCGACATCCCGATGCCCGGTCGCGCCAGCAGCACCGACATCACCTGCCAGTGCTCGGGCAGCAGGCCGTGCTCGGCGAGCAGCGGTTGCAACCTGACGGCGAGAGCGTGCTCGGCCCTGCGGAGCAGGAGAGCAAGACCGGCATCGAGCGGTGCCGGTGCGGCCTGCTCGGTCATGATGGGACTCGCCTTCGCTTGCGCGGGTGGGGATCCAGCGGCTGTGCAGTGTGTCTCATCCGGGACGAGACGGTTCATGCCAGCTGGTCGACACATTAGTCTGCTGCGCAACCTCGGCCATCGTCGTCCGACGCAAACCTGCTCGTGGGTCGCTCTTCCGACCGCGTCGGGCCCGGCACGGCAACCGTGGAGGTCGGAGGTGAGCCACCGATGACGAGGCCGCTCGTTCGCACCGATCCCGAGGTGCTCTCGATCGCCTTCGTGGTGCCGCTCCAGGGTCCGACCGGGCTCTACGGTCCGTCCTGCCTGGCCTGCGGCGAGCTCGCCGTCGAGCAGCTCAATGCCGCCGAGGGCATCGCCGGTCGTCGCGTCGAGCTGGTGGTGGTCGATGGGGGACGGGCCCCAGAGCTGGTGGCCGACGAGGTCGGCCGGCGGGTCGACAGCGGTCGGGTCGAGGCGGTCGCAGGCTGGCACATCTCCGCGGTGCGCCAAGCGGTAGCCGCCCGGATCGGCGGGCGGGTCGTCTACGCCTACGCCGCGATGCACGAGGGGCGCGACGACACCCCGGGCGTGTTCATGCTCGGGGAGCGTCCGCTCAACCAACTGCTGCCCGCGGCGCACTGGATGCGCGAGCAGCTGGGCGTCGGACGCTGGGCCGTGGTCGGCAACGACTACGTCTTCCCCCGGGTGACCGGCACGACCGCTCGGCTCGCGCTGCAGGACACGGCCTCCGAGGTGGTCAGCGAGACCTACGTCCCGCTCGGCACGACCAACTTCTCCCACGTGCTCACCCAGCTCGACCGCGGCGGCATCGACGGTGTCATCATGCTGCTGATGGGCCAGGACGCGGTGCACTTCAACCGCCAGTTCGCCCGCCAGGGCCTCGACGGCCGGTTGGCCCGGCTGAGCCCCGCCGTCGAGGAGAACACCCTGCTCGGCGGGGGCGCCTCCGCCCACCACCACCTCTACGCCGCTGCTGCCTACTTCGACGGCATGGACACCGCCGAGAGCGCCGAGCTGGCCGCTGCGTACTACGGCCGCTACGGCGCGTGGGCGCCGGCCCTCAATGCCGTGGGGGAGTCGTGCTACGAGGCGATCTGGTTCCTCCACCGCCTCGCCCGCACATGCGGCTCCCTGCGGGTCTCCGACCTCGACCGGATCGGCTCGCGGCACTTCTACGACAGCCCTCGCGGCCTGGTGCGCCTCGACGGCAACCTGCTCGACCAGGACGTCTACCTCGCCGCTGCCGACGGGATGGCCTTCCGGGTGCAGGAGCAGATCGCCCGCGCCACCTGATCGGACCTGTGGACGCCGACCGGTGGCCGGCCGGGACTGTCGCCGTCGGCATCTAGGGTTGGGCCGTCGTCACGGTTCCCACCGGTCCAACCCAGGAGATGCACCCGCCCATGCCCGACCCCGATGCCCTGCTCGAGGCCCTCGATCCCGAGCAGCGTCGCGTCGCCGAGGCGCTGCGCGGCCCGGTGCGGGTGCTCGCCGGAGCCGGCACCGGCAAGACCCGGGCGATCACCCACCGGATCGCGCACGGCGTGGCCACCGGGGTCTACGTGCCCACCGAGGTGCTCGCCGTCACCTTCACGACGCGGGCCGCCGGCGAGATGCGACAGCGCCTGCGGGTGCTGGGCGCGGGAGGTGTGCAGGCACGCACGTTCCACGCCGCCGCCCTGCGGCAGCTGCGCTACTTCTGGCCCCAGACCCAGGGCACCGAGCTGCCCCGTCTCACCGAGTCCAAGATCCCACTGCTCGTGGGCGCCGCCCGCCAGCAGCGGCTGCGGCCGGACCAGGCGCTGCTGCGCGACCTCGCCTCCGAGGTGGAGTGGGCCAAGGTCAGCAACGTCCACCCCGACGACTACGCCCGCGTCGCGGCGGAGCGCGGACGCTCGGTCGCCGGGCAGGACCCCGAGACCGTGGGGCGGATCTTCGGCAGCTACGAGGAGGTCAAGCGCGCCGACGGGCGGATGGACATGGAGGACATCCTGCTGCTGACCGCCGGGCTGCTGGCCGAGGACGAGCGCGTCGCGGCGCAGGTCCGCCGTCAGTACAAGTGGTTCGTGGTCGATGAGTTCCAAGACGTCTCGCCCTTGCAGTCGGCGCTGCTCGACCTGTGGCTCGGCGGCCGCGACGAGCTGTGCGTCGTCGGCGACCCGGCGCAGACCATCTACTCCTTCGCCGGCGCCAACGCCGACTACCTGCGCGACTTCCCGGCCAAGCATCCGGGCACCACGTCGGTCGAGCTGGTCCGCAACTACCGCTCCACCCCTCAGGTCGTGCAGGCCGCCAACCTGCTGCTCGCCGGCACGTCCAGCAAGGGGGTGGCGCTGCAGGCCCAGCGCCCGGCCGGCGTCGCCGTGACCTTCCAGCCGCAGCCCGACGAGATCGCCGAGGCGCAGGCGGTCGCCGCCCGCATCGCCGCCCTGCGCGACCGGGGGCACCCGATGTCCGAGGTCGCGGTGCTCTTCCGGATCAACGCGCAGTCGGAGTCCTTCGAGGAGGCCCTGTCGGCCCGCAAGATCCCCTACGTCGTCCGCGGTGCCGCCCGGTTCTTCGACCGGGCCGAGGTGCGCGAGGCCGTGACCCGGCTGCGGGGTGCGGCCCGGGGCGGCCAGGGAGAGGCGACCGGCGACGAGCTGCTCGAGGCCGTCCACGGCATCCTCGCCGGCATGGGCTGGACCTCCGAGCCGCCCGCCGCCCGCGGGCAGACCCGCGACCGGTGGGAGTCCTGGCAGGCGCTGATCGACCAGGCCGCCGAGTTCGCCGCCGCACCGAGCGCGGACGGCGCCCCGGGCGTCGACCTCGCGGGATTCGTCGACGACCTCGACCGGCGCGCCGCCGAGCAGCACGCCCCCGTCGCCGAGGGCGTCACCCTGGCGACGTTCCACGCGGCCAAGGGGTTGGAGTGGGATGCCGTCTTCCTCTGCGGCCTCCAGGACGGCACCCTGCCGATCACCTACGCCGACACCCCGGCCGCCATCGAGGAGGAGCGACGGCTGCTCTACGTCGGCATGACCCGCGCCCGGGCCGAGCTGTGGCTGTCCTGGTCGGCCGCTCGCAACCCCGGCGGCCGCGCGTCGCGCAAGCCGTCGCGTTTCCTCGACCCGCTGCTGCCCGACGACGCCCGGCCGGCGGCCGAGCCGAGCCGGGGTCGCAAGGCGCTGATGTGCCGCGAGTGCGGTCGCCCGCTCTCGACCGCGGCCGAGAAAAAGCGTGCTCGCTGCTCTGACTGCCCGGCCTCCTACGACGAGGAGCTGTTCGAGCGGCTGCGGGAGTGGCGCAAGGAGCGCTCCGCGCAGGAGAGCGTGCCGGCGTTCGTGATCTTCAACGACTCGACCCTGCAGCTGATCGCCGAGCACCGGCCGCAGAGCCCGGAGGCGTTGTTGAGGATCAGCGGGGTGGGTCGCTCCAAGCTCGACAAGTACGGCGAGGACGTCCTCGACCTGGTCGGGTGAGCCTGCCGGAGCGCGTCGTGAGCGGGCGTCGAGCCCGCTCCGGAAAAAAAGTAAGAAATAGTCATAAAATGGTTTGCTCCTTACGCCCGACTCTCGGTAGCGTGCTCAGCACCAGAACAACGCGCATCACGGACCTGACAGCTCCGGCGCCCTATCACCCGAAGGAGGTGGCCCAGATGAACAGCATCACGACCCAGTGGACGACGCAGAACTCGTCCGCTTTCGGCATGCCCACGTGCGGCCACGCCTCCTTCGGCGCTTCGCTGCGCGGCACCGGTGTCTTTGTCGGCTCTGCCGGCGTCGATTCCCGCGTGCGCCCGGCGACCTCCGTCAAGGGAGCCATGGGTATTGCCACGGCCTACCTCCCGGGGACTTCTGCCTGGAGACCACCGACCTGCTGACCACAGCAGCATCGGCGCCTCCAGGCCGCGGACCCCACACGGGATCCGCGGCCTTTTTGTTTCTCCGTCCATCGCGACCAGGTCAGAAGAAGGAGGTGATCACATGACCATCAGTGTTCTCAACCGAGACGGCGCCGAGCTGTCGCTGGGGCAGCTGCACGACCAGGCGGAGCAGATCGACGACGAGCTCATGCCCTGCCGGAGCAACAACCCCGAGCTCTGGTTCGCGGAGTCCCCCTCGGACGTCGAGTACGCCAAGCAGCTGTGCCTGGAGTGCCCGGTCCGGGCCCTGTGCCTCTCGGGAGCCCTCGAGCGGCGCGAGCCCTGGGGCGTCTGGGGAGGCCAGCTCTTCCTCCAAGGCGTCGTCATCCCGCGCAAGCGTCCGCGTGGACGTCCCCGCAAGAACGAAGTGGCCGCCTGAGGCCTCCCGCACCACCCACCACCAACCGAGCAGCACCACACCGAGAGAAGACCGACATGAACCTCCTCCACGAGGACCTGGCTCGCGCGCAGATCGGCGCGCGACTGGGACTGGCCCAGCAGCGTCGTCAGGCGCAGCTCGCCCGAGCGCACCGCGTCAGCCGTCGTGCCCAGCACGACGCCGAGGCTGCCCGCACTGCCATCGCCCGAGCGTTCTGACGCACTCGCCGACCTGAGATGACCACGACGTCCATGACCCTGAACCAGAACCGGAGCACCATCATGAATCTCATGCCCGAAAATCTGGCGCGCGCACAAATGTCCGCGCGCCTGGGAGAGGCGCACACCCTGCGGCGCGGGCACCAGCTCGCCCGCGCCCAGCGCCTGAGCCGCAAGGCCGAGGCCGCCGCGCAGCAGGCCCGACTGGCTCTGGCCCGCGCACTCTGATCCATCCGCACACGACCCACCGAGGGGCACCTGCCGTCAGGCCGGTGCCCCTCGGTGCGTCCCGCGCCGTCGGGATAGTCCGTCACGATGTGGTTGTTCCCCCCGGCTCCAGAGGACCATTTCGTGACGGACTATCCCGGCCGGATGCGCCTAGAGTCGTCGCCATGACCACCTGCGACTTCTGCGGACGTCAGGAGGACGACGCCGCGCTGCTGCTCACCTGGTCGAGCGCGGTCGAGCGGGGGCGAGCGCAGACCTACTGCGACCGGTGCTCGCGCGAGCACCTCAGGTCGATGGAGGGCAAGCTCGCGCCGGAGTACTGGTGAGGCTCGGCCCAGCCGCACCCGCAGTACGGGTGTCGTGACCACGTCGTCCGGGTCGCCTCCAGGCGCGCGTCGAGGGTCACCGTGGCCGACCAAGAGCTCGGTCGGTCGCCGTCGACCCAGCTGACGAGGTCGCGGACCGCCCACGCCAGCGACAGCCGGCGCAGCAGCGGGTCACGCACGAGCGGTCCGCTCTGGCGTCGGTGCTGCTCCAGCACGAGGGGCCGGCGGGGGTCGCTGTCGCGGTGGTGCGCGTCGACGCAGCGCACGCACGCGGTCGCGCCCGGCTCGACGAAGGGACCGATCGTGACGGTGTCACCGCTGCTCGACACGACCAGGTGGGGGACCTCGTCGCGCGCCCACGCGTCGACCAGGTCCGGCTCGCCCTCGCTCTCCCGCAGGACTAGGACGACGTCGGGATCGTGGTCCGCGACCGGTCCGGTGACCCCGCTCTCGCGCAGCAGGGTCTCGACCAGCCCGGCGACCTCGGCCGTGGCGTCGATGCCCACCCGCGCCGAGCCACGCGCAGCCCACCGCCGCGGGGCGTCGAGGCCGTGCCGGGCGAAGACCGCTCGGGTCGCAGCTGGATCCGTGCTGGCGCGCACACAGCAGGCGAGCGCGTCGGCATCGACGACCAGGCCCGCGGCGAGCAGGTCGGCCAGCGCGCGCCGGCCCGGCGACGTGGTGGGCGTCGGCCGGCGACTCTCCACGAGCGCGTCCAGGACGCTGCGGACGTCGGGGAGATCCGGCGCGACCACCCGGCGGGGTGCGTCGAGCCCCACTTGGAGGTGGTCGGCGTCGCGGCGCAGCACCCCGTGGCCGGGGGCGAGGCAGGGGTGGCGGGGGAGCGGTGCGGGTGAGGAGGCGTCGGCGGGCGAGGCGGTCATGGCCTGGTCCTACCCGTCCCGGAGCACGCCGGGACGCTCCTCCACAGGCTGAAATGGCCGACGGCGACGTCGTCCGGTCCGAGGACCGTGCGACGCCGCCGTACGACGTTGGTTGAGCGTGCTACTGCAGGATCACGCCTTGCCGAGGATGCGGTTCAGGTTCGTGCTGCACACGGGGCACACGGCCTTGGCCATGCGAGTGCCCTTGTCGTTGACCTTGACCTCGCCCTCCGCCTCGCGCTTCTCCTTGCACTTCACGCAGTAGAACTCGCCGCTCCAGGTCTCCGCCATGACGGCCTCCATGCCTAGGTATAACTGGTCGTCGCGGCGGGGATTCGATGGGGGAAGCCCGCCGGAGCCCGCAGCGGGTGCCGCAGGGCCGAGTTGACCCTACGACACGCTCGGCCTGAGCGGTAACAGGCGCCCCGCCCGGTGCGTCGTGGGTCGTCGGCGGGGTCGGCGGCTCGCTAGATTGCGGGCATGTCGTCGACTCCCGATCTGACCCACCTGCGCCTCGAGCGACCGTCTCCCGGCGTGGCCCTGCTGGTCCTCGACAACCCGGACCTGCGCAACGCGATGTCCGACGAGATGACGGCGTCGTGGACCCGCGCGATCGAGCACCTGGCCGGTGACCGCTCGGTGCGGTGCGTCGTCGTCACCGGGGAGGGCACGGCCTTCTGCTCGGGCGGCAACACCAGCTGGATCGCCAGCGAGCCGGACGCGAGCGTCGACCGGCTCCGCACCCGGATGATGGCCTTCTACCGGGCCTGGCTCACGATCCGCTCGCTCGAGGTGCCGACCATCGCGGCCGTCAACGGCGCCGCGATCGGCGCCGGGCTGTGCCTCGCGCTGGCCTGCGACGTCCGGTACTCCGCCGTCGGCGCCCGTCTCGGCGCGCCGTTCGTCAAGCTCGGCATGCACCCGGGCATGGCGGCCACCCACCTGCTCCCTGAGGCGGTCGGCCACGCGGCGGCGCGCGACCTGCTGCTCACCGGACGCCTCGTGCAGGACGACGAGGCGCTGCGTCTGGGCCTGGTCTCCCGGGTGCTCGAGCGCGAGGGATTCCTCGACGCCGTGCTCGCGACCGCCGCCGACGTGGCCGCCACGGCACCGATCGCGAGTCGGCTGACCAAGCTCGCGCTGGCCGACGGCGGACACGCCGACTTCGAGAGCGCCCTGCAGTGGGAGGCGATGGCGCAGCCGATCACGCTCGCGACCGCCGACCTGCAAGAGGGCGTGCGGGCGAGCCAGGAGCGTCGTACCCCGGTGTTCCATGGCGAGTGAGCCCACCGCGCCTGTGGACAAAGCTGTGGATGACGGTGTGGACGACGCCCGGATCCCGTGGAGAACCTGCTGATGGCCGGGGGCAGAGCTGTGGATGACGAGCGCGCGGCGTACGCCGACGGCCCGGTCGCCGCGCTGCGCCGGATCGCCTTCCTGCTCGAGCGGGCCCGGGAGGACACCTACAAGGTGAAGGCCTTCCGCGGCGCCGCCGCCGCGGTGCTGCCGCTGGGGGAGGAGGCGCTGGCCGCTGCCGTCGCCGACGGCAGCCTCACCAGCCTGCCCGGCATCGGGGCCAGCTCGGCCAGCGTGATCACCGACGCCGTGCGCGGGGTCGTGCCC
>WLIH01000010.1 GCA_009702305.1 Actinomycetota bacterium
CGCCAGCCCTGACCGGCGTCACCACCTCCTCCGGGACCACCACGGGCAACGGCTCGATCGTCCTGCGCTACAGCCCGGTCATCGTGACGGTGCCGAGCGACCCGGCGCCGGTGCTGGTCTCCGACGTGAGCGGCCTCTTCGCTGCCTTCAACGCGACGAGCCCGGCCGACAAGAGCGCCTGCGGTCGGACGGTCCAGCTCACGCAGTCGATCACGACTGCCGGCGGCCTCACCGCCTCGTGCGGAGCGCAGCCGGTCACGCTGGATCTCAACGGACACGATCTGACGACCCTCATCCTGTCCACCTCCCCCGCCTCGGCCGACGGTCACGTGATCCTGACCAACTCCTCCACCGCGGAGGCGACCGTCAGGTCGCTGGTGAGCCTGCAGTCCAGCGACCTGCGGGTGGGTCCTCGTGTCGCGGTGGTCGCTGACAGCCTGGCCGTGGACGGCGGGACGAGGAACTCCGCCATCATCATGTCCGGGTCCGGCAGCCTGGTCGTGGACGGCGGGACGGTCACGGCGACGTCGACCGATCCGCTCGTCCCCGCGATCGGCGGACGGCTCGACGGGCAGGGCAACTCGTCCCAGGGCACCGGCTCCGTGGTCGTCAAGGCCGGCGTGCTCACCGCGTCCGGCACCGGGCAGGGCCGGACCGCGCCCGTGATCGGCGGCGCGAGCGTCTCGCCGTCGAACTCGACCCGCTTCACCAACGGACCCGTCCCGGTCACCGTGCTGGGCGGGACACTCACCCTCGACGCAGGCTCGGCCGGTGCTCCGGCGTACGGCGCCGGGGGTGGCTACGGCGGCCTCCTGTCGTCCGTGACTGCCCGGCTCGTCCTCGGTGGGACCTCGGGATCGCCTGCGAGGGTGGTCGTGTCGCAGGGCACGATCCCGTCGGTCCTCCTCGACGGCGCCGACCTGGCCCTCCCGACCTCCAACGAGCTCGCCAACGGCGGCGCGCTGCTGCCGAACCCGAGCGGCCAGGTGCTCATCCCCGAGGCGATCAAGGTCACGGGACACCACTACCGGCTGGCGTTCCCCGGTGATACATCGCGCCTGGTGGCGGCGAAGACCTTCTCTGCTGGTGGAGTGACGCTGCCGCAAGGTGCCTACGCCATCGACGGGATCGACCTGACCTCGACCACGGACCTGTCGACGTTGGGCGGCACGCCCGATGCCGAGACCGGGCAGGTGCGACTGACCGCATCGGCCGCGCCGCGCACGGTGTCCACGATCTCCGACCTCCGCGCCGCCCTCGATCCGACCGAAAAGGGCTCAGCCTGTGCGACCGGCGTGCGGCTCGGGGCCGACTTCCTGCAAGGGATGGCGACCCTGACCAACAGATGCACGGGTTCGTTCGTGCTGGACCTCAACGGCAAGAACCTGACCCTGCAGGAGCTCAAGTCGGTCTCGGGCAGCCAGGTGACCGTGCGGTCGTCAGCCGCCGGCGGCTCGATGACGGTGGGATCGGTGGACCTCAGCGCCGGCGGCACCTTCGTCCTGGGCCGGGGCGCCAGCCTGACGGCGAACGGCCGACAGTCGTTCGCGTTCAACGACAACGGCCCCACGATCACCTATCTGTACCCCGGGGTGCAGTTCGGGGCCACCCCCGCGACGTTCCGAGTCGACGGCGGCAGCGCCACGGTGCGATCCTCCAGCGATGCGGGCCCGGCGGTCGGCCCGTTCACCTTCGACGGATTCGCCAACGACGCCCGGGGGTCGGTCCAGGTGCAGTCGGGCTCGTTGTCGGTGAGCAAGGCGCGAGGAGTGGCGCCGCTCGTCGGCGGCGATGGGTACAGCCAGGCCACGATCGACCTGCAGGTGAGCGGTGGCACCGCGACCCTGGACGCGGGTGGGGCGAGCGGCACGGTGCTGGACGTCTCGCAGGGCTCGACGTACTTCGCCGCCCCACTGCAGGTCAGCGGCTCCGCCGACGTCCCGGGTCACATCGAGGTGGTGCGCGGACGGATCGTCCTCGCGAGCAAGACCACCACCGGCGACATCATGCAGGTCCGGGCGCACGGGACTCTCGAGCTCGGCGCTAGCGCGACGCTGATCGATAGCTCGGGCGTGCTCGGCTACCTCGTGAGTGGAGGCGTGATCGCGAACGCCGGCACCATCACGATGAATCCGTCCAAGTTGGCCACGACGAAGGTCACCGGCAACAACTACCTGCTGACGTTCCCGGCCCCGCAGGGACAGGACCCGGCGACGCGGCGGGTGCTGGCGCCGACCCTGGCAGCCGCAGGCGCGACGCTGCCGGACGGGCGGTGGAAGATCGGCTCGACCAAGCTGACGACGACTACGGACCTGTCCGCGCTCACGGCGGCCGGCACGACGGACGACGCGACAGGCCTGACGTCGTACGCGGTGGTGCTCGGGTCGACCGAGGTCGGCTCTCTGGCGGCGCTCGAGGCTGCGCTCGCCGGCTGCACCGAGCCGAGCACGCTCACGCTGAGCGCGTCGATCAGCGCGCCGACGACGTCGTTGCCGGTGGGTTGCGAGGTGACCCTGGATCTGGGTGGCTACGACCTGACCCTGGCGCAGCTCGCCGTGCCCGACGGCACGTCGGTGACGGTCGTCGACTCCGGTCGTGAGACCCCCGGCGGTCCGGTGAAGGGGCTGCTGACCCTGGACGGGGCGAAGGCCACGCCGGCCGGTGCGCCGTTCGCCATCGCACCTGACGGCGACGACGTCGGCCGTGTCGCCGGCTCCGTGACGATCCAGGCGGCGACGGCGATCGGAGGCGCCCAGGTGGTGCCGGCAGGCTCGACGTTCGAGGTCGGCTCTGCGGGCGTGCTGTCGAAGGTCGACGGCGTGGCTGCGTCGATCAGCGGGGGCGGTCTCCTGGCCAACAGCGGTCGGATCGGGTCGCAGATCGAGATCGGCGACATCGGGATCGAGGGCACCTTCACGCGGGTCGTGTTCACCCTGCCGAGCGGCCTGCAGGTCAGCCAGTTGGTGCTCGGCACCAGCCTGGCCTCGGTGGGCCTGGAGTTCCCGGTCATCGTGGGTCTGGCCGAGGACGAGTACGTCCGTTGGGGCACCGCCCCCGGCGGTGGCGCCCGCGTGCTGGGCAGCACGGTCCTGGGTGGACTCGAGGACGACGAGGACGCGGTCTCGCTGTACCCGACGATCGTCAGGAAGGGCACCGAGCTGGTGTCCTCGCTCGCCGAGCTGACGGCCGCGTTGGCGGCCGCCGGTGGGCCGGGCGGGTCGACGACCATCAAGCTCGCGGGCAGCCTCTCGGCGCCGAACGCCGAGCTGGTCGTCCCGGTCTCGTCGGCGCCGGCGGGTGTGCCGGTGCGCCTGGACCTGAACGGGTTCGACCTGTCGGTCGACTCGATCCGGGTCGCGCCGGGAGCGCTGGTCGTCTCCGACTCCAGCGCGGTGGAGCCGGGCGATCGCCCGGGCGTGCTGTCGGTGACGCCCGGCGGCGCCCGTCCGGGTGTCGCGCTGTCGGCCGGCGGCTCGTTCTCGGTGGCCTCGGGTGTGGTGAAGGTCAGGGCTGCAGCCGGCCAGCCGGGCATCGGTGCGACCGGTCTGGCCTCGGCCGGGTCCGTGAGCGTCACCGGTGGCGTGCTGGAGGTCGTGGCCAACCTGGCCGAGGCGGGCGAGACCGCGATCGGCTCGAGCCGCGGCGGCTCCCAGGCCGGGTCGGTGTCGGTGACCGGCGGCGAGCTGCGCGTGCGCGGCTTCTCGACCGACCACGCCTCGCTGTCGATCGGAGCGTCGGGTCGGGTGGTCGCGCTGAGCGCCGCCGAGGCCGGACAGGCCGGCGACGTGGGCGCGGCGATCGACGGTGACGACAAGGTCGTCAACAACGGCGCGATCCGCGGCGACCTCGCCGGGGTGACGGCGCCGGTGGCTCCGCACAACACGGTCGTCACCTTCGCCACCGCCGGTGGGGAGCTGCCCGCGGGCGCGACCGCCACCGTCCGTGCGTACGCCGGGTCACTCGGTGCTGCCGGCCTGGCGACGTTGCCGACCCCGACTCGTGGCCTGCCCGGTCAGTGGGTGTTCGGGGGCTGGAAGGTCGTCGGCGATGGGCCGGCGACCGACGTCGCGACCACCAGCACGCTGCCGGGTGCGAACGACGCTGGCACGGTGCCGGGTGCGCTGACGATCACCGCGCAGTGGACGCCCCAGTCCACGCAGGTGACCACGCTGGACGCTCTGCGGACGGCGCTGGCCGGCGGATGGCCGATCGTGACGGTGCCGGCCGGCACGTCGTTGGACCTCGGGTCCACGACGCTGGACCTGGGCTCGGCGCGCTTCGTGGTGTCCTCGGGTGCTGCGATCAGCGGCGGGGTTGGCGCGACCATCATCGGGGCCGCCGGCGCGGTGATCGAGAACGCCGGCGCGATCAAGGTCGCGGTGCCCGTGGGCACCGGTGCGACGGCGTACGCCGGAGCCTTCCGCGGCGACGCCTTCACGGTGATCTACTCCGGCCTGACCGGTGCCGCCGGGACGGCGCAGGTGCTGGGCGCCTCGGTGTCGGCGGTCGGCGCGAGCCTGCCCCCGGCACCCGTGGTGCCCGGGAAGCGGTTCGTGGGCTGGTCTCCGGTCGAGCAGACCGCGACCACCACGCCGGAGGTCATCGGTGGGTCGACGCGGCTGGCGGCGGCCACCACCGTCGACGGCGCGCTGTCGGGGATCACGCTGTACCCCGTCTACGCGGATCGTCCGGAGATCACCTCGGTGGCCTCGCAGGCGGCGCTGATCGAGGCGCTCACCTGCGCCAACGGGATCACGGCGCCGGTCAAGGTGCGGATCACGGGCGCGCTGTCGCTGACCGAGCCGGTCACGACCGCCTGCACGGTCGAGCTGGACCTCTCAGGCGGCTCGCTGCAGGTCGCGGACGACCTGAGCCTCGGTGCCGACCTGTCGGTCGTGGGCGGGACGCTGCAGCTGTTCGGCGACCTGGCGCTGGGTGCGCACACCCTGACCATCGGCGCCACCGGTGCGGTGAGCGGGGCTGTGCTGACCTCGCACCTGACCCGCGCCGAGGGCGGCGGCATCGTCAACAACGGCGTGCTGACCTGGCCGATGGGGCTGGTCTCGGGCACCGACACGGTGCCGGTGCGAGGCCTGCACTTCTCCGTGTCGTTCACCGTCCCGGACGGTGTCCAGGCCCCGACGGATCGCACCGTCTACGCACCGACGACCGGGGAGCTGCCCGTGCCGTCGCGACCGGGATTCTCCTTCGTGGGGTGGAGCACCCGCTCCGACGGCGCCGGGACGCTGGTGACCTCGACCACGGCTCTGGCCGAGCTGGTCGGCCTCTCGGCCGACGGTGCTCCGGTCGCGGTGGCGCTCTTCCCGGTCTGGCAGGTCCTGCCGACCGGCGGCGCCGGCCCGTCGTCACCGCCGACGAGCACACCCACGGCGGACCCGACCGGCACCCCGACGGCCGAGCCGACCCTGCCCGCGGGCGACTCCACGCTGGTGGTCGGTCCGGTCGGCACGGGCGGCTCGACCGGGGCGCCGCCTCAGGTCGGCGTGCCGGTCAGCGTCGACGTGACGCTGCCGGACGTGCCCGGTGCCGCGGTCGGCTATCAGTGGCAGGTCGTGCTCGAGGACGGGACGGTCGTGGACATCGAGGGCGCCACCGGCAGCTCCTTCGTCCCGACCGGTGCCTACGCCGGCGCGCTGCTGCAGGTGGTGATCACGATCAGCGCGCCGGGCTACGCGCCGAACGTCCAGGTCGTGGCCTTCCCGCGCAGCGCCGTCGTGCTCCCGGGTGTCATCGAGGCCTTCACGGTCGATCGCCGGGTGCGCGGCGCCGTGCGCGGGCACCCCGTGGTGGGGCGCAGCGTCCGGGCGGTCCTGCCACGCGGCATCCGGCGCACGCTGCCCGAGGGCGCGACGGTGGCCTACCGCTGGAGCAGCGGACGCAAGCCGCTGGTCCGCGGCGGCAGCGAGCGGCACCTCACGGTCCGGCGCTCGATGCTGGCCCGCAAGCTGCGGCTCACGGTCACCGTCACGGCGCCGGGCTACGAGACCCTCACCGTGAAGGCACCCGCGACCCGGGTCGTCAAGGCCCGGGGCTACACCGGCCGTCGGCACCGATAGGGGCCGCAGGGTCTCACCCTGGCCCCGCCAACGTCATACGGAGCGGACGTCCGCTTGTCCGCTCCGTATGACGTCCGGGGGGTTCAGCCGAGGCGGACGTCGACGGCCGCGGGGTGCAGGACGCCGTCGAGGGCCAGCGCTGCGCAGCCGACGAGGCCGGAGCGCTCGCCGTACGCCGTCGGCAGGAAGCGCAGGTCGCGGGTCGCGAGGGCGGCGGCGTGGGCGTAGACGCTCTCGCGGATGCCGGCGGCGACCAGGTCGTGGGCGAGCGCCATGTCGCCGCCGATGACGACCGCCTCGGGGTTGAGCAGGTTGATCGCCATCGCAAGCACCTCGCCGATCTCGCGGCCGCTGCGGCGCAGCAGCGAGCGGGCGTCGGCGTTGCCGCGGCCGGCCTGCGCGACCAGGTCGCGCACGTGGGCGACCTCGGTGCCCGAGGAGGCCAGCTCGGCGACCAGTGCCCACCCACCGGCGATCGTCTCCAGGCAGCCGGTGGCACCGCAGCGGCACGGGAGTCCGGCCGCGCGGGCGACCCGGGTGTGGCCGATCTCGCCGGCCGCGCCGAGGTGCCCCTTGAGCACCTGGCCGTCGGCGACGATGCCGAGCCCGAGACCGGTCGAGGCCTTGAGGACCAGCGCGTCGCGCAGCGAGCGCCCACGGCCGAGCAGCTCGGAGTAGGCGAGGACGTCGGCGTCGTTGCCGATCACGACGGGTGCATCGCCCAGACGGGCGAGATAGGGCGCCAGCTCGACACCGTCCCAGCCCGGGATGACGGGGGAGTCGATGCTCATCACCCGCACCTCGTCGACGGCGCCGGGCAGCGAGAGACCGGTGGCGACGAGCTCGCCGGCGCTCGGTGCCGAGGCCATCAGCGCCCGGGCCCGCGCGACGACCTGGGGCATCAAGGTGGCGGCGTCGGCGCCCGCCTCGTGCTCGACGGCGTCGCTGGCGAGCTCGGCGCCGGTCAGGTCGTAGACGCCGAGCTGCACCCGGGAGCGGCCGATCGCCAGCGCGAGCACCGACCCCGCGGCGGGATTGACCTCCAGCGAGCCCGGCGGGCGGCCCCCGGTGGAGGCCATCTCCTCACCCGGCAGCAGCAGCCCGGCCGACACCAGGGCCCCGACGCGGGCGGTCACCGCCGTGCGGGAGAGCCCGGTCAGCTCGCCGAGCTGGGTGCGGGTCGTGGCGCGGCCGCCGCGCACGAGGTCGAAGAGCATCCCCGCGGTCGGACCGACCGCGCTCCGCTCCACGAGTGCACGCATGGGCGGAGGATAGACCGACCACTTTGAACTAGAAAAGTCCGAAGTCTGCTTGTATCGATCCAAAGTCGGTGAGACCGTGGAGGCATGGACCCCGTCACCGCTCCCGCCTCGGCCACCGCCGCGCTGCCCGAGCGCTGCGACTTCACCGTCTTCGGCGGCACCGGCGACCTCGCGCTGCGCCAGCTGCTGCCGGCGCTCTACCACCGCGACCGCGAGGGTCAGCTGCCCGCCGAGCACCGCATCATCGGCGTCTCGCGCACCCCGGTCGACGACGACGGCTACCGCACGCTGGTGCGCGAGGCCCTGTCGACGTACGTCGACGCCGCCGACCTCGAGGACGCCGCGGTCGAGCGGCTGCTCGGCCGACTGCACCACCTCACCCTCGATGCCCACGAGCCCGACGACTGGCACCTGCTCGGCGGTCTGCTCAAGCTCGGCGACGAGCCGCACCACGACACGGTGCGCGTCTTCTACCTGGCCGTCGCCCCGAGTCTCTTCGGCCCGATCTGCGACCGGCTCGACCAGCTCGACGTGGTCGACGCCCGCGCCCGGGTGGTGATGGAGAAGCCGATCGGCCACGACCTCGACTCGGCCCGCGCGGTCAACGACGCCGTCGGGCGGGTCTTCGAGGAGCAGCAGGTCTTCCGCATCGACCACTACCTCGGCAAGGAGAGTGTGCAGAACCTCCTGGTCACCCGCTTCGCCAACACCTTCCTCGAGCCGCTGTGGTCCTCCCACTGGGTCGACCACGTGCAGATCACGGTCGCCGAGGAGCTCGGCGTCGGCGAGCGCGGCGGCTACTACGACCAGGCGGGCGCGCTGCGCGACATGGTGCAGAACCACCTGCTTCAACTGCTCTGCCTGGTGGCGATGGAGCCCCCGACCTACGTCGGTCGCGAGACCGTGCGCGACGAGAAGCTCAAGGTGCTCCAGGCGCTCAAGCCCATGACCGGGGCCGACGTCGACCGCGACACCGTGCGTGGGCGCTACACCGACGGCCTGGTCGACGGGCGCGCCGTGCCGGCGTACGTCGACGAGATCGGCGATCCGGACTCGACCACCGAGACCTTCGTGGCGATCCGCGCCGAGGTGCAGAACTGGCGCTGGGCCGGCGTGCCGTTCTACCTGCGCACCGGCAAGCGGA
The DNA here is from genome assembly GCA_009702305.1 of Actinomycetota bacterium. Classification (GTDB taxonomy): domain Bacteria; phylum Actinomycetota; class Actinomycetes; order Propionibacteriales; family Nocardioidaceae; genus Nocardioides. Next base: position 8,484 of record WLIH01000010.1, read on the forward strand.
TGGATCGCCGGGTCTCGGAGATCGTGGTGGTCTTCAAGGAGCCGCCGCACCCGATGTTCCCGCACGCCGAGGGCACGACCGCGGCCAACCGGCTGCACATCCTGGTCCAGCCCGACGAGGGCATGCGCCTGCACCTGACCGCCAAGGAGCCCGGGCCCGGCGGCATCCGGCTGCGTCCGGTCTCCCTCGACCTGAGCTACGCGACCGCCTTCGACCAGCGCTCGCCCGATGCCTACGAGCGGCTGCTGATGGACGTCGTGCGCGGCAACCCGCAGCTGTTCATGCGACGCGACGAGGTCGAGGCGGCCTGGTCGTGGGTCGAGCCGATCCTCGAGCGTTGGCAGGCCTCGGGCCGCCGACCTCGCCCCTACCCCGCCGGCACGTCCGGCCCCACCGCGGCCGGCACGCTCCTCGAGCGCGACGGCCGGTCCTGGCAGGAGACCGACCAGTGAGCCCCGACCAGCATCGCGAACATCGACCCGATCTGCATCCGGTCCTCGCCGCGGTGACCGCCCGGGTCGTGGCCCGCAGCGCCGTCTCCCGCGCGGCGTACCTGCGCCGCACCCGCGCCGCCGCCGACACCGGGCCGGCTCGCCACCAGCTGGCCTGCGCCAACCTGGCGCACGGCTTCGCGGCCGCCGAGCCCGACGACAAGCTGGTGCTGCGCGGGCGGACCAAGCCCAACGTCGCGATCGTGTCGAGCTACAACGACATGCTCTCCGCGCACCAGCCCTTCGAGACCTACCCGCCGGTGCTCAAGAAGGCCGTCGTGCGAGCCGGCGGCATCGCGCAGTTCGCCGGCGGTGTGCCGGCCATGTGCGACGGCATCACCCAGGGCCGCGCGGGGATGCAGCTCTCGCTCTACTCACGCGACGTGATCGCGATGTCGACGGCGATCGCGCTCTCGCACGACATGTTCGACGCGGCGCTGATGCTCGGCGTCTGCGACAAGATCGTGCCCGGCCTGCTGATCGGTGCGCTCTCCTTCGGCCACCTGCCCACCGTCTTCGTGCCCGCCGGCCCGATGGCCTCGGGCCTGCCCAATGGCGAGAAGGCCCGGATCCGCCAGCTCTACGCCGAGGGCAAGGCCACCCGCGACGAGCTGCTCGAGGCCGAGGCGGCGTCCTACCACTCCGCCGGCACCTGCACGTTCTACGGCACGGCCAACTCCAACCAGTTGCTGATGGAGGTGCTCGGTCTGCACCTGCCGGGGTCGTCGTTCGTCAACCCCGGCACGCCGCTGCGCGACGCCCTCACCCGCGCGGCAGCCGCGCGAGCCGTCGAGCTGACCGCGCAGGGTGGCGAGCTCACGCCCATCGGCGAGATCGTCGACGAGCGGGCGATCGTCAACGCGTGCGTCGCCCTGCTGGCCAGCGGCGGCTCGACCAACCACACGCTGCACCTGGTGGCGATCGCCCGGGCCGCAGGCGTCGCGCTGACCTGGCAGGACCTCTCGGACCTCTCGACGGCGGTGCCGCTGCTGAGCCGGATGTATCCCAACGGCGCGGCCGACGTGAACCACTTCCACGCCGCCGGCGGGATCGGCTTCCTGATCCGCACCCTGCTGGCGGCAGGGCTCCTGCACGAGGACGTGCTCACCGTGGCCGGGCCCGGTCTCTCCCGCTACACCCAGGAGCCGCGCCTGCTCGACGACGGCGCCCTCGTGTGGCAGGACGGCCCCGATCACAGCCTCGACCACGACGTGCTCCGCCCCGTCGAGGCGCCCTTCTCCGTGGACGGCGGGCTCAAGGTGCTCACCGGTCCGCTCGGCACCGCGGTCATCAAGGTCTCGGCCGTCCGGCCCGAGCACCAGCGGGTGAGCGCGCCGGCGGTCGTCTTCGACGACCAGGACGACTTCCTGGCCGCCTTCTCCGCAGGGACGCTCGACGGGCGCGACCTGGTGGCCGTCATCCGCTACCAGGGGCCGGCCGCCAACGGCATGCCCGAGCTGCACAAGCTCACCCCTGCCCTCGGCGTCCTGCAGGACCGCGGTCACCAGGTCGCCATCGTGACCGACGGACGGATGTCGGGCGCGTCCGGCAAGGTGCCCGCGGCCATCCACGTGACACCCGAGGCCGCTCTCGGGGGTCCGCTCGCCCGGGTGCGGGACGGCGACGTCATCACCGTCGACGCCACCACCGGGGTGCTCGACATCGACGCCGTGCTGGCCTCGCGCCCGCCGACCGGCGGCGCGCCCCAGGGCGAGGAGTGGTCCGGCACCGGACGCGAGCTCTTCGCGGCCTTCCGCGCCACGGTCGGCACGGCCGACACGGGCGCCAGCGTCTTCGCGTCGTACGACGCCCGGCCCACCGCGCGCCTGGAGGTGCCCGTTGTCTGACTCCATCCTCGACGTCTCGCCGGTGATCCCGGTGGTGGTGGTCGACGACCTCGCCGCCGCCGTGCCGATCGCGCGGGCGCTGGTGGCCGGAGGGGTGCCCGTGATCGAGCTGACCCTGCGCACACCGGTCGCCCTCGATGCGATCCGCGCGATCGCGGCCGAGGTGCCCGAGATCCTGGTCGGCGCCGGCACGGTGCTCACCCCCGCCCACGCGGCTGCCGCGGCCCGGGCCGGGGCGCAGTTCCTCGTCTCACCCGGCGCGACCCCGGACCTCTACGCCGCGCTGCGCGACAGCGGGCTCCCGTCGCTGCCCGGCACCGCCACGGTGTCCGAGGTGCTCGGCGCGCTGGAGGCGGGCTTCAGCGAGCTGAAGTTCTTCCCCGCGGAGGCCTCCGGGGGCACGGCCTACCTCTCGTCGCTGACGACCGTCGTCCCCGGGGCACGCTTCTGCCCGACCGGCGGCATCACCGCCGGGTCCGCGGCGGCGTACCTCGCGCTGCCCAACGTGGCCTGTGTCGGCGGCTCCTGGCTCACCCCGAAGGACGCCGTCGCCCGCGGCGCCTGGCACGAGATCGAGGCCGCGGCCCGCGCCGCGAGCAGCCGGTGACCTGGCGCTGAGCTAGAGGCCGCTCGTCGCCACGTGCAGCACGAAGCCGGTGAGCGCGCAGACGCCGAGAGTGCGCAGCACCCCCCAGTCGCGGACGAAGATCAGCACGCCGCCGAGCACCGCGACCAGGAGCGACACCACCTGCAGCGAGCCGAGCTCGGGCACGTCGAAGTCCAGCGGACCCCAGGTGACGGCGTCGGTGCGGGAGAAGAGCGTGTGCAGCGCGAAGTAGAGCGCGAGGCTCCCGATGACGCCGACCACCGCCGCCGTGATGCCGCTCAGCGCGGCTGAGAGCGAGCGGTTGTGCCGCAGCCGCTCGACGTAGGGCGCGCCGAGCAGGATGAACAGGAAGCACGGCACGAAGGTCACCCAGGTCACGACGAACGACGCGAGCACGGCCGCGACCCAGGGGTCCAGCGTGCCGGGGTCGCGGTAGGCGCCGAGGAACGCGACGAACTGCACCACCATCACCAGCGGCCCGGGGGTGGTCTCGGCCAGCGCCAGGCCGCGGGCCATCTCGCCCGGCGCGAGCCAGTGGTAGACGCTGACCGCCTGCTGGGCGACGAAGGCGAGCACCGCGTAGGCGCCGCCGAAGGTCACCACGGCGGTGCCGGAGAAGAACAGGCCCTGGTCGACCAGGACACTCGAGCGGCCGAGCACCACGGCTGCGATCGCGACCGGCGCCGCCCACCCGAGCAGTCCGACCGTCAGCACGATCGCGCTGCGCCGCGCCGAGGGACGGTCGGCGTGCAGGGCGTCGTCGGGGACCAGGGGAGCAGGGCCTGCATCGGCCGGGACGGGCTTCGGGTCGAACGCCGTCGGGCGGGCCCTGGCCAGCAGCCAGCCGGTCAGGGCGGCCAGCGCGATGACGACCGGGAAGGGCACCGCGAAGAAGGCCAGCGCCACGAACGACGCCACCGCGACGGCGACCAGCACCGGATGGGTCAGGCCCGTGCGGCCGACCCGCAGCACGGCCTGGGCGACGATCGCCACCACCGCCGGCGCCAGGCCGACGAAGAGCGCCTCGACGACGGTGGTGTCGCCGTAGGCCACGTAGACGGCCGACAGCGCGAGCAGCGAGACGGCCCCGGGCAGCACGAAGAGGGTGCCGGCGATCAGGGCGCCGCGCACCCCGTTGAGCAGCCACCCGACGTACGTCGCCAGCTGCTGCGCCTCGGGCCCGGGCAGCAGGGTGCAGTAGGACAGGGCGAAGAGGAACCGCTGCTGGCCGATCCAGCGCTTCTCGTCGACCAGGGTGCGCTGCATGACGGCGATCTGCCCGGCCGGGCCGCCGAAGGTCTGGAGCGAGATCGCGAACCACGCCTTCGTCGCCTCGCGCAACGGGATCACGTCACGCGTGCGGCGCCCGGCCTGCGGGTCGGTGCTCATGGGGGAACGCTGACGGTTGGGCAGCAGCAGGTCAAATGGGACCGACGGCCCTTCACGACCCGTGGTCGAGATGCGATGGTGGCGCCACCCCCGACCCCAGGAGTGCAGATGTTCGACCTGATCAACGGCATCCCCGTCCACCCGCTCGTCGTGCACGCGGTGGTCGTGCTGCTGCCCCTCGCCGTCCTCGGCACCATCGCGATCGCGCTCCGGCCGAGATGGCGGGTGACCTACGGACCGCTGGTCGTCGGCGCCGCGGCGATCGCCACCGTGCTGGTGCCGGTCGCGACCTCCAGCGGCGAGGAGCTCGAGAAGCGCGTCGGCGATCCGGGCGAGCACGCGGAGCTCGGCGAGCAGCTGCTCTTCTTCGCGATCGCGCTGCTGGTCCTCTCGGCCGCCCTCGTCTGGCTGGCCTGGCGAGCCTCCCGCGCCACGACCGCGACCCCAGACCCGACCACTGGCCCGACCACTGGCCCGACCCCTGGCCCGACCACGCTGATCAACGTCGTGGCCGGGCTCGCGGTCATCGCGGCGGTGGCCTGCGCCGTGCAGGTCTACCGGGTCGGCGACTCCGGGGCGCGCGCCGCGTGGGGCGACGTGCCCGAGCCGCGCGCGGTCTCCTCGATCACGCCCTGACTTCACCCGGACGGGTGATCTGAGCGCCGACATGGGAGCGTCGTCGGCCCAAGCGTTCCCGTTCGGGGCGCACACCGGGTAACTTCCGCACCAGATGGGCCGGACACGACCGGCTGCAGCGAGAGGCGGACCGGTGGACGAGCAGACGGTGGAGCAGGTCGGACTGCCGCTCCGGGTGGACGTGACCCGTCGCGAGCACGCGACCCTGCTGACCTGCACGGGCGAGGTCGACCTCGCGACCGTGTCGTTGCTGCGCACCGTCATGAACGACGAGGTCGTCGAGGGTCGCGTCGACCTGGTGATCGACCTGCGCGGCGTCGACTTCATGGACTCCTCGGGTCTCGGCGCGTTGATCGGCGCCCACCGCAAGACGCGTGCCTTCAAGGGCGGCCTGCGCCTGGTCGTGACGACGCCAGCGTTGCTGCGCCTGCTCGCGATCACCTCCTTGGACCGGGTGCTCGAGATCTGCTCCACCCTCGAGGAGGCGTGGCCGGCTGATGGGTGAGGGCTCCTCCACGAGGGAGTTCCTCGAGGGAGCCGGCGACCTGGGGCGCGACCTGCTCGCCGTCGACTGGTCGCGCACCCCGGTCGGACCGCCGGAGGCGTGGTCGCTCAGCCTCAGCAACGCCGTCCGCATCCTGCTCACGTCGAAGTTCTCCATGTGGATGGCCTGGGGCCCGGAGCTGACGTTCTTCTGCAACGACGCCTACCGCCGCGACACGCTCGGCACGAAGTACCCCTGGGCGCTGGGGCGCCCGGCGAGCGAGGTCTGGTCGGAGATCTGGGACGCCGTCGGCCCGCGCATCGACCGCGTGCTGGCGACGGGCGAGGCGACCTGGGACGAGGCCCTGATGCTCTTCCTCGAGCGCTCGGGCTACGTCGAGGAGACCTACCACACGTTCTCCTACAGCCCGCTGGCCGACGACGCCGGAGCGATCACCGGGATGCTGTGCGTGGTCAGCGAGGAGACCGAGCGCATGGTCTCGCTCCGCCGGATGTCGACCCTGCGCGACCTCGGCATCCGCGTCGGTCACGCCCGCACCGAGGCGGAGGCCGTCGCCGCCGCCTGCGAGCACCTCGCCGCCAACGGCCGGTCGCTGCCGTTCGCGCTCGTCTACACCTTCGACGAGGACGGCTCGCGGGCCCTGCTGCGGGGCCGGGCCGGCATCGCGGCCGACCACCCCGCGGCGCCCGCATCGATCGCCTTCGGCTCCGCCGACCAGGTCTGGCCGATGGACCGGATCTGGTCGGAGGACAGCGTCGTCGTCGACGTCGA
>WLIH01000100.1 GCA_009702305.1 Actinomycetota bacterium
AACCTCGTCGTCGACATCGCCCTGGTGCTGCTCGACCCACGCTCGGCGATGCGGGAGGACTGAGGTGACGATGCTGCCGCCGGTGCCCGCCGCCGAGCGTGAGGACCTGCTCGACGCCAAGGTGGCGCGGGCCGCCAACGCTCGGCTCCGCACGATCGTCTCGACGCCGCTCGGGGTCGCCGCCATCGCTGCCGTGCTCCTGGTCGTCGTGACCGCCGTCCTGGCGCCGATGCTCTGGGCCGAGCGGGCCTCGACGTTCGACACCTCGGCGCTGAGCCAGGGACCGTCGTCGGCCCACTGGCTCGGCACCGACAACCTCGGTCGCGACATCGGTCTGCGGGTGCTGGTCGCGACGCGGCTCGCAGTCGGCCTGGCACTCGCGGCCACCGCGATCGGGTTCGTCGGCGGGGTGGTCATCGGGGCGTCGACCGCGCTGGCCGGACGTCGGACCAGCCGGGTCGTCTCGGCCGGCATCGACGTGGCGGTGGCCTTCCCGGGCCTGCTGCTCGCGATCTTCTTCGCCATCATCTTCGGCGTCGGCAAGCTCGGCGCCGTGCTCGCGCTGGGCATCGCGGCGGCGCCCTGGTTCGCCCGGCTGACGCACACCCTGATCGCCAGCGTGATGGGGCGGGAGTACGTCGCCGCTGCCCGCGTGATGGGCCTGGGGCGCCTCACCGTGCTGCGCCGCCACGTGCTGCCCAACGTCGCCGAGCCGCTGCTGATCAACGCCACCATGGGCGCCGGTGGTCACCTGCTCGCCTTCGCCGGCCTCTCCTTCATCGGCATCGGCGTGCAGCCGCCCGACTACGACTGGGGCCGGCTGCTGCTGGAGGGCATCGACAACATCTACCTCAACCCGGCCGGCGCGCTCGGCCCCGGACTGGCGATCGTCGTCGCGGGACTCGCCTTCAACCTCACCGGCGAGCTCGGCGCCTCGGCGTTGGGCGGGCGGCACCGTCGGGTGCCCGCAGCCCCGCAGGCGAGCCCACCGGCCGGTCGCCGGACCCCGGGCGCCGACGACGCCGTGGTGACGGTCCGCGACCTCCGGGTCCTGGTGCCCGGCGAGGGCGGCTGGGTCGAGGCGGTGCGCGGCGTCGACCTCGACGTACGAGCAGGCGAGACCCTCGGTCTGGTGGGGGAGTCGGGCTCGGGCAAGAGCCTGACCGCGATGGCGGTGGTGGGCTTGCTCCCGATCAGCGTGGTCGCGCGCGCCGGCGTGCTCGAGGTCGTCGGCCTCGACCTGGCGACCACCCCGGCGCGGCGGCTGCGTCGCGAGCTGGGCGATGCCGTGTCGGTGGTCTTCCAGGATCCGAGCACGTCGCTCAACCCGGTGATCCGCGTGGGCGCCCAGCCCGCCGAGGTGGCCCGACAGCACCACGAGGTGACCCGACGTGCTGCGCGGGCTCGCGCCGTCGAGGTGCTCGGCCAGGTGCACGTGCCCGAGCCCGCTCGCCGGGCGAAGCAGTATCCCCACGAGTTCTCCGGCGGCATGCGCCAGCGCGCCATGATCGGCATCGGACTGATGGGTCGACCCCGGCTGGTCGTCGCCGACGAGCCGACCACCGCGCTCGACGTCACGGTGCAGCGTCAGGTGCTCGACCTGCTCGACGAGGTCGCGGCCGAGACGCACTCCGGCTCGATCCTGATCTCCCACGACCTGGCCGTGGTCGCCGATCGCTCCGACCGGGTCGCGGTGATGTACGCCGGGCGGGTGGTCGAGCAGCTGGCCGCCGCCGACCTGCACACGTCGGCGCGGCACCCCTACACCCGGGCCCTCGTCGGCGCCGTACCCGACCTCGGCACCGACCGCGACCTCCCGCTCGCGACCATCCCGGGTCGCCCGCCCCGCCTGGAGGAGGTGCCGGTCGGCTGTGCGTTCGCGGCCCGCTGCGCTCTGGCGACCGACCGCTGCCGTGAGCAGGACCCGGCGCTGGAGTGGTCCGACGGTGCTGCCGTCGCCTGCTGGCACCCGGTGAGTGCGGACGGTGGGGTCGGATGACGGGGCTGCGCTTCGACGACGTGCACGTGCGCTACGGCCGCGGTCGCCGAGCCGTCGACGCCGTGCGCGGCATCACCCTCGACGTGCCCGACGGCAGTGTCGTGGGGGTGGTCGGGGAGTCCGGCTCGGGCAAGTCGACGCTGGCCCGGACGGCGGTCGGCCTCGCGCCGCTGAGCCGAGGAGCGGTGCTGCTCGACGGCCGGCCCGTCGAGAGCTGGCACGTGCGCGGTCAGGCCCGGCCGGTGCAGATGGTGTTCCAGGATCCCTACAGCTCCCTCGACCCGCGGATGAGCGTCGGCGCCTCGATCGCCGAGGCGATGATCGGCGAGCGCGACCGCGCGCGTCGTCGGGCCGAGACCGAGAGGCTGCTCGACCTCGTCGGCCTCGATCCGGGCCGCGCGAGCGCCAAGCCGGCCGCCCTCTCCGGCGGACAGCGCCAGCGCGTCGCCCTCGCCCGCGCACTGGCGGCCCAGCCGCGCGTCATCATCGCCGACGAGATCACCTCGGCCCTCGACGTCTCGGTGCAGGGTGCGGTGCTCAACCTGGTGCGCCGGCTGACCCAGGAGCTCGGCCTCACGATCGTCTTCATCTCCCACAACCTCGCCGTGACGCGCTACCTTGCCGACCGGATCGCCGTCGTCCGTGACGGCGAGCTGGTCGAGGAGGGCCCCACGCTCCAGGTGCTGCACGACCCCGCCACCGACTACACGCGCGCACTCCTGGACGCCGTCCCGCGGCTGCCATGAGGAGCGGCGCCCTCGGGTGGCTCGCGGTCCTCGTGCTGGTCGTCTCCGGGTGCAGCGGCACCCCGGATCCGGCCCCCGTGCCGTCGGAGGGTCGGCCCACGGAGCGCGCCCTGGTCCCGATCCCGGCGAGCCTGCGGGTGGAGTTGCCCGAGACGACCGCGACGGACGACCCGGGACTCGTCGTCGACCTCGCGGAGGCGGTCGACGCCCCGACGATCGACGAGGCTCCGAGCGAGGCCGGCCTGCTGCTGGCCCAGCTGAGCACCTTCTCCCCGGAGGCCGGCTCGGGCGCCGTACGACCGGGTGAGCCGTTCCTCCTGACCCGCTCGGGCCAGTGGCGCCGATTCGACCTGGCTCGCTACGGGCTGCTCGTGCCGGCCTACCTCGAGCTGTCGGCGGCGATCTCCCGCGACGGAGGCTCGGTGGCCTTCGCCGATCCGTCCGGGGTGGTGACCGTCGACCTGCGAGACGGCACGTTCCGCCGCTTCGATCTGCCGGTGCGCCACGCGGTCGCCCTGGAGTGGTCGCCCGGCGGATCGACGCTGCTGCTCAAGGACCGGCACAGCCACCGGCGACCGTGCGGCCGGACCGGGTGCTCGCTCGACGTCGGCACGGGAGCCCTGGCCCCGGTGCCGTACGACCTCTTCTACTCCACCTTCGCCGCCGCCGACGTGGTGGTCGAGCTGGAGCCGGGCGCGACGAAGGGCCAGCCGTTGCGCGTCATCACCCATCGATCAGGCGAGCCTGCGACGAGCTCGTCCGTGCCCTACCTGACGGCGCCGCTGACGGCCGGTGGCCCCGTGGCGAGCGGATCGGTCGCCTACGCGCAGTGCACCGGTCGCTCCAGCCGGCGTGACACCGGAGTGGTCGTGATCGATCCCGCCTCGGGCGAGGTGAGGTCGATGCTGACCGCGCCGGGCGGTGGATGTCGCCTCGGCGCGCAGGCCTGGACCGAGGACGACACGCTCGTGGTCAGCGACCAACGCACCGGGCGCCTGTGGCGCTGGGACGTCGCCGCAGGCGAGGTCGGCCTGCTCGCCGACAGCCGGACCGACGGCCTCGTCGTCTACAGCGTGGCGGGCGCGGGATCCTTCTCCACAGATTGATCCGGCCCCCTGGTGGGTAGGACCCCGCGCACGTACGTTCCTGGCAGGGACGTGTCAGGACTCCTACTCGGGATGGAGACCGCTGTGGCGATCACCCATGCTCAGACGCACGACGCGCTGGTCGAGCAGCTCGACCAGAGTGTGCGCGAGGTCGTGCGCCGCGAGGGGGTCGACCCGCAGCGCGACGCCGGCGTCGTGCGCCGCATCGCCGAGACCGTCGTGCGCGCCCACGACGAGCAGAGCCTGACCGGCGTCGTCGCTCCCGTGCCCGACGTGGCCTCGGTCGTGGGCGAGCTGGTCGCCCGGGTGTCCGGGTTCGGGCCGCTGCAGCCGCTGCTCGACGACCCCGACGTCGAGGAGATCTGGATCAACGACCCGAGCCGGGTCTTCGTCGCGCGCCGCGGTCGGCACGAGCTGACGAATCTGATGCTCAGCGCCGCGCAGGTCAACGAGCTCGTCGAGCGGATGCTCAAGTCGAGCGGTCGCCGCATCGACCTGAGCCGGCCCTTTGTGGACGCGATGCTGCCCGAGGGACACCGCCTCCACGTCGTGCTCGAGGGCATCAGCCGTGGCTTCTCGGCCGTCAACATCCGCAAGTTCGTGCTGCGTGCCGCCCGGCTCCCCGACCTGGTCGCGCTCGGCAGCCTGACCCCGCGGGCCGCGACGTTCCTCGACGCCTCCGTCAAGGCCGGTCTCAACGTGCTCGTCGCCGGAGGCACCCAGGCCGGTAGTTTGCAAGGCGTTTAAGGCGCGCTGTTTCCTTCCGCGCTTCGGTCACTCAACTCGCCTAACATGGCTGACCCGTCCGCGCATCAGGAGTGCCAATGAGACACGAGCCGACCAGTGGCTACGAGGACCCCAGCCTCAACTACCGCGTCACCTGGAAAGACGTGGATGGTGGCGGCGAGATCCGCGAGGAGATCTTCACCAGTAGGGATGCGGGCTGGGACTTCTACGAGATGAAACAGAAGTCTGCGCGCTCGTACGGCGCGACGTGGGAGCACATCCCCGCTCGGTGAGCGGGTATGGCTCGCTGACCTCGGCACTGCCGCGCCTCGGGTCGTCACGCGCTGCAGATGTTCTGGCCCGTTGCGGTCGTCACCACGGCTGCTGTGCCCTGGTGGTACGTCGCGGCCCTTGCCGGAGGCTTCACCCTCCTCGGCGCGATCCTCGCGCAGGCGGGCTCGTATCTGATCGCCGGGCGGAAGAACAGGCTCGATGACGCGCGGCGGTTCGATGCGGACGTCATCGAGATCTATGTGCAGTTCAGCGAGGCCACGGACGTCGTCCACAACAACGCGGGCGGTGACCCGGACGACGAGCGCAAGGTCTTCTGGGACTTGGTGCCCCCGGTCACCGCGTCTGTTCAACGACTGGAACTAATCGGTTCCCGAGAGCTCTACCGGATTGCCGAGCGTTTCCGAATCGCATTCCTTCACATGGCACCGGGCGACTCGGGCGACATGATCCCGCTCGTCGACACGTTGGAGGAGCTCAGGGAGCAGATCCGCAAGGATCTCCGTATTGGAGCCGGGGAGCGTCCTCCCCTCCGAACGTGGCGGCAACGACGGCGGGACGCCTACATCGATAGGTATCTGGAGACCAACGACCTTGGACCGGCGTGGCTGTACCCCTGGCGTCGATGGACCATCAAGCGTTACGTGGGGTAGCTGCTGCGCACAGTCGCTGGTGCTCGGCGTCGCGTCGCCGCAGGGCTCTGCTGTCCGCCTAGCTGGGGAAGGGCCCAACGAAGTTCGAGTTCACGCCGCTGAGCGTTGCGATCATCCGCTCCAGACCCCAATTCGGGTCGAGGATGGAGCGCGTCTTCCACTTCTCGTGGATCTCCAGACCCGCGAGTTGCGCGCGCAGGGACTCGTGCTCTGCCTCGGGGGCAAGGATCGCCACGAAGCGGGACGGGTACTGGAGCGAGTAGTCACCCACGTGCCGCCACTCCCGCTCCCACCAGAACTCTTTCGGGACGCCGTCTCTCGACCGCCCCATGTCCTCCACGAACGGAGTGATCCGGAAGACGGGTTCCTGCTGAAGGAGCTCGTCGATGATCGCGTTGTCCTCACCGCGCGACCGAGCGAGAGCGTCGTCGATCATCCGCCGCACGAACCTGATGGGGTTCGTAGTCCAGTTGGTGGCGGCCTTGTTGGTGTACCAGACCGGACTGCACCCAGCCTCGCGCGCCGCTGCCTTAGTCGTCACTAGGCCCCAGGGCTCGAAGTGCACCGTTCGTCGCTCGATGTGCTTGAGCATCATCCAGATGTGCTCCAGTGGCGTCTCGGTGAAGCAGACGGCCTTCTGGGTCGCGACGAGGCCGAGGTGGTCGTCGTAGTCACGGGCGGGGCCGTAGGGGCTCCTCGCCTGAATCGAGGCGATGCCGTCCTCGTCCTGGCCACCAGCGATCATGGAAACGAGGTTTTCGCGCGCCGTCGTGGTCTCGCCCGCGCGGGTCAGGTGAACCAAGAAGGTGGACAGGTCGCTCCTGCGGTGGAGAAGCTCTTCGATTTCCGGCATGTCAGCGCCGTCAGCCGACCGAGATGTTGAGGATCTTCATCCCCACCAGCTCACGGAACAGCTCGATGCCCTTGTCGCTGAGCTTGTCCTTCTCGAACGAGATGTAGCCGACGCTGCTGAAGTTCGACGGCAGGTCGACGCCCTTCTCCTTGAAGACGACGATCCGCTCGCCGTAGAGCACCGACGCGGCGCCCAGCTCGTGGGAGACATTTTCGCTCGGCCGCCAGATCGAGTTTCCGTCCTTGTCGAAGTACTCCTTGTCAGCAGTGAAGACGAGGATCGCCGCCCCGCACTCGCGCATGGTCTCCGCCACCTTGACCGGGATCGGGCGCGCGCGGTTCGGCTCCTCCATCGCCTCCTTGTGCGGGATCCCGTACTCGTTGAGAATCTTGACGAGCTGCTCCATCGGGACCTTGTTGCCGCCGTGGCCGACGAAGATCGCGTTCTTCTTGGGGGCTTCGGCGGGCGTCGACGCAGGCGGGGTCGGCGGGACGAAGCTCTCCTCGTCGCTGCTGCCGTCGTCCTCGCCGCCCGTGATGGTGTCCTGCTCAGCGCCGGACAGCGCCTGGCTGGGAGCGACAACCGCGACGCGCGGCGCACCGGACGTACCGTTCAGCGGGTTCCCGGTGTCGATGTACTCCTTGTCCTTGATCGTCTTCAGGAAACCGACCTGCCGCGCGTTCTCGATCAGCAGGTCGTACACGTCACTGGTGCGGTCGGCGGGCACGGCGAAGCTCGCCAGCACGTTCTGGGCGATGTTCCGCGGGGGCAGCGGGGAGCCGTCGTACTTCGTGTAGAACTGGCTCGCCACCGTGGGCTTGAGCGCAGCTTCGCGAAGGGCGCGCTGGTCGTCTCCGACCTCGGTAGGGGTGAGGATTCGCTTGCCGAGCGGCGTGAGCGAGATCTCCGGGGCATTCGGGCCTCCCTCGGTGAGGCCGTAGCCGATTGCGGCACCGCACTCCATCCGGAAGCCCCCGGACGACGGCTGCACCTGGAGCGCCGACGCAACGTCGAGCGGGCGGGTGGGGTGCGAGGCGTAGTTTTCAACGATGGCGCGCGGGATGCGCAGCGCCTTGTCGAGGGTGATCGCCGGGATGTCGGCCTGGCTGATGCGGGACCGCTTGGCGGCCTTGGCGAGGTTCTCATCGGGTGAAGTCTGTTCGCTCATATGTGCGACAGTACACGACATTCGCGCGATACGCGTGAAGCGCCGCATTCGCGACCTATTCAGGTGAATAGGAGTGGTGCGCCTAGTAGCCAGTCGGCATCGCCAGCACGGCGTCGAGCGGCGCGGTGAGGTTCTGGTAGCCGGTTGGCGGTCATGACATGGCCTCCTTGGCCTCGATCTCGGTGCGGCCAACGTGGCCGGTGTAGCGCTGGTGAAGTGCGATGCCGGACGGCGTGCTGGTCTTGTCGCAGTCGCCGCACTGGAACCGACGGTTGTTGTTCAGCGCGGTCACACGGAGCCCGGTCGTGCGGAGTGCCTCGCGACCACGCGCGAGCTCCTGCTCGCGAGCTGCGCGCTGCTCACGCTCGGCAGCCTCACGGCGGCACCTGGTCAGGTGCCTGTCGCGACCACCAGTGGTGA
>WLIH01000101.1 GCA_009702305.1 Actinomycetota bacterium
GAACGCCGCGGGGGTCTCACCGCCCTCGCCCGGCCCGGCCTTGTCGAGGAAGGTCTCGATGCGCCGGAACCCGACCGCGGCCTCGTCGAGCGCCTCGAAGCGGAACTCGACGTGGGAGCGGTAGTGGGCGGCGACGAGGTAGTAGCGCAGCTCGACGCCGCGGAAGCGCTGCAGCACCGCCGGGATGGCCAGGCTGTTGCCGAGCGACTTGCTCATCTTCTCGCCCGCGGTGGTGATCCAGGCGTTGTGCATCCAGTACGACGCGAACGGGTGACCGGCCGCGCGGGACTGGGCCTGCTCGTTCTCGTGGTGCGGGAAGCGCAGGTCGACGCCGCCGCCGTGGATGTCGAAGGCGTGACCGAGGTACTTGCCGGCCATCGCGGAGCACTCGATGTGCCAGCCGGGGCGTCCGGGCCCCCAGGGCGAGGGCCAGGCTGCGGTCGCCGGCTCCGACTCCTTCTTCCAGCCCTTCCACAGCGCGAAGTCGCGGGGGTCGCGCTTGCCACGCAGATCGGCGTCCTCGGCCGCCTCCATGTCGTCGATGCCCTGGTGGGTCAGCTCGCCGTACGCCGCCCAGCTGCGGACGTCGAAGTAGACGTCGCCCGACCCGTCCTCCGGGGCGTAGGCGTGGCCGCGCGCGATCAGCTCACCGATCAGCTCCACCATCTCGGGGATGTGACCGGTGGCGGCCGGCTCGTAGGTGGGCGGCGCGACGTTGAGGGCGGCGTAGGCCTTGTCGAGCTCGCGGTGCATCGCGTAGGCGAGGTTGTACCAGGGCCGGCCCTGTTCGGCGGCCTTGGTGAGGATCTTGTCGTCGATGTCGGTGACGTTGCGGATGAAGGTCACCTCGTAGTCGAGGTGACGCAACCAGCGCTGCAGGACGTCGAAGTTGACCCCCGAGCGCACGTGGCCGATGTGCGGCTCGGACTGCACCGTCAGACCGCAGACGTAGACGCCCGCCTTCCCCTCCTCCAAGGGGACGAAGTCACGGACTTCGCGGGTCGCAGTGTCATACAGCCTCAAGCTCACCTGCTCATTCTAGGAGTCCTCGACCCTCGACCTCCTATCGTGGAGCGATGGGACGGAGGTGGCTCGTGGTGCTCGCCCTGGTCGTCGGAGCGCTCGCGCCTGTCACGACGCCCCTGACACCGGCCGCCCAGGCCGCCCCGAGCCGCGCGATCGACCTGGTGCGCTGGGCCGACGGCGACTCCCTGGCCACCGGCACGTCGGCCGGCACCCGGGTGCGCGGGGAGCGGGTCGTGCTCGCCACGCCGGTCGCCACGACGACGTACGACGGTCGCGGCTACGACGTCGGACGCTGGACCTCGCCGTGGGTCGAGCCGGGCTTCGCCCTGACGCAGCTGGTCGCCTCCTGGGCGGCACGCACGCCCGGCGACAGCTGGATCGAGGTGCAGGTGCGGGGCCGGGCGGCCGACGGCCGGGTCGCGAGCTGGGACACCCTGGGTCGTTGGGCCTCCGGCGACCGCTACGTCGAGCGCACCACCGCCTCCGGTCAGGACGACGACCTGGCCTCGGTCGACGTCGACACCTGGAAGTCAACCGGCGGCCTGACCTCCTGGCAGGTGCGCGTCGCGCTGATGCGACGCACCGGCGCGACCACCCGGGCACCGTCGATCAGCTCGGTCGGCGCCGTCGCCTCCCGACTGCCGACCAGCTCGGTCGCCGTGTCCGCACCGGGTGTTGTCAGCCGCGCCGGCGGACTCGTGCTCGACGTGCCTCGCTACTCCCAGATGACCCATGACGGCCACTATCCGCAGTGGGGCGGGGGCGGTGAGGCGTGGTGCTCCCCCACCTCGACCTCGATGGTGTTGGGCTACTACGACGCCCTCCCGGCCCCGTCGACGTACGCCTGGGTGCCCGACGGCCACGTCGACCCGTGGGTCGACGCCGCTGCCCGGGCGACGTACGACCACGACTACGACGGCACCGGCAACTGGCCGTTCAACACGGCGTACGCCGCCGCGCTCACCTCCGACGCGTATGTCACGCGCCTCGCCTCGCTGCGCGAGGCCGAGCGCTATGTCGCCGCCGGCATCCCGCTCGTCGCCTCCATCTCCTTCGGGCACGGCGAGCTGGGCGGCGCCCCGATCTCCGCCTCGGCCGGGCACCTGCTGGTCATCGTGGGCTTCACGGCCTCCGGCGACGTGGTCGTCAACGACCCCGCCGCCCCCGACCGCGCCGGCGTACGCCGCACCTACGACCGTGCCGAGCTCGAGGACGCCTGGCTCCCCACCTCCGGCGGGCTGGTCTATGTGATCACCGACGACGACCACCCGGTGCCTGCGGGGCTCTGAGGCCGGCTGGATGTGCCCGGTTCGGGTTACCCGGTCGGGATATCCGGGATCAGACCCCGTAGCCGCCGTCGACGTCGAGCTTCTGGCCGGAGATGAAGCCGGCCCGGTCGGAGGCCAGGAAGCAGACCGCCTCGGCGATGTCGGCGGCGGAGCCGAAGCGGCGCAGGGGGATGTTGCGGCGGGTGATGGCCAGCGCCTCGTCGCTCAGCTCGCCCGAGGAGATCAGCCGCTCGGCCATCCCGTCGGTGAGCATGCCGGGCCCGACGGCGTTGACCCGCACCCCGAAGCGCCCCTCCTCAGCGGCCAGGCCGCGCACCAGCGCCTCGACGGCGGCCTTGGGCGCCGACGACAGTCCGTCGCGCACGGGGTAGCGCGCCGTGGCCGCGGTCGTCACTGCGACGATCGAGCCCTGCACGAGGCGCAGGTGCGCCAGCGCCGGATGGACGACGTTGAAGAAGCCGGCAGCGTCGGCTGCGAGCTGAGCCGCCATCGCGGCCGGCTCGACGGTGGCCAGGTGGAGCATCGGCACGTGCGGCCCGGCGGCGTAGACCAGCGTGTGCAGCCCGCCGTGCTCGGCGACGACCGACGCGACGACCGCGGCGGCCGCGTCGGGGGACACCAGGTCGAGCGGGTACGCCGACGCCCGGACCCCTTGCGTGCGCGCAGACTCGGCCGCAGCCTCGCCCGCCTCGGGGCGCGAGCGGTAGGTCAGCGCCACGTCGGAGCCGCGGGACGCGAGCATCTCGACGATCGCGAGCCCCAGTCCTCCGCTGCCGCCGACGACCAGCGCGGCCCCGGCCCGTGCGCCGAAGTCCACCTCAGGCCTGCGCGGTGAAGTCGCGGACGTGCAGACCGGTCGCACCGTCGGGCAGCACGTCGGCCTCCTCGGAGGTCTGCACCTCGCCCTCGCCGTCGATGGCACGCACCGCGACCAGGTGGTCGCCCTCGCCGACCTCGGCGGTCGCGGTCCACTGCACCCAGGTGTCCGCGCTCGGCGAGGCGCCGATCTCGGCGGTGATCCAGTCGCCGCCGTCGACCGAGATCTCGACGCCGGAGATGCCGACGTGCTGGCACCACGCGACGCCGCCGAAGCGGACCTCGCCGGCCGTCACCGTCTCGCCCGACCGAGGGACATCGACCCGCGAGGCGATCTTGACGGGACCGCGCTCGCCCCAGCCGCGCTGAGTCCAGTACGCCTCGAAGTCGGCGAAGCGGGTGACCTCGAAGTCGCGCACCCACTTCGTGCCGGAGACGTAGCCGTAGAGCCCGGGCACGATGGTGCGCACCGGGAAGCCGTGGTCGATCGGCAGCGGCCGGCCGTTCATCGCCACGGCGAGCATGGCGTCGCGGTCGTCGGTCAGGGCGTCGAGGGGCGTGCCGCAGGTCCATCCGTCGTCGGAGGTCTGCAGGACGGCGTCCGCACCCGCCTGGACGCCGGCCTCGGCGAGCAGCGGTGCGATCCGCACCCCGCTCCACCAGGCGTTGCCGATCAGGTCGCCGCCGACGGGATTCGAGACGCAGTTGAGGGTGATCCAGGCCTCGGTGAGCTGACGTGCGAGGAGGTCGTCGTAGGTCAGCACGATCTCGCGATCGACCATCCCGTGGATGCGCAGCGTCCAGTCGCTGGGCTCGATCGCGGGCACCACGATGGCCGTGTGGATCTGGTAGAAGGTGTCGCTCGGCGTCTCCCAGGCCGTGACCCCGTCGACCCCGAGCCGCGCGCCCTCGGGCACGACCGGCGGCGTGATGCCGGTGAGCTTGAGCAGCCGGCGGGTCTCCTCGACGTGACGTCGCCCGGCGCCCACCACTCGTCCGACAGCACCGAGCACGACACCCGCGCCGACCATCAGTCCGGCGCGCAGCATGAACGTGCGCCGGGTGTGCGACCCCGGCGTCGAGGCGTCGATCTCGCTGGCCCGCTCGCCACGCCGCAACGGCTCGGTGAGCAGCGAGAGGCACACCGTCCAGGTGACGTAGCCGGCAGCGACCGGCACCAGGTCGATGGTGCTCGCGTTGTGCTGGCTGAGCACCGCGCCACCCCCGATCAGCGCGAGCACCGAGTAGACGACGACCGGGAGCCACCAGGTGCGCTGGGCCGCTCGACCGGTCCACGCGAACACCGCGCCGGTGATCAGCAGGATCATGACGATGAGGAACGCCTTGTCCTGGTGGCCGAGGAACTTGATCGCCTTCTCGGCCACGGGACCCGGGGTCCAGCGGATCACCAGCTCGGCGATCGCGACGAGCGGCGAGTCGCGGATCGTCATCACCATCGCGACGAAATAGCTCATCAGGAGACCGGCGATCCCGGCGACCAGGCCGGCTGCCGGCCACAGGTCGCGACGTGGCTTCATGGCGCGATTGTTGCTCAGCTCGGCCGCCAGCGGGGCGTTCGCGGCGAGACGTCAGCAGATCGTCACCACCCGTGTCGTGCATCATCACCCCTGTGACGACCCCACTCCTCACTCCTCGCGTCGGCATCGGCACCGACGTCCACCGCCTCGCCGACGGCGTGCCGATGCACCTCGCCGGCCTGTTCTGGCCCGAGGAGCCCCGGGGCCTCGAGGGCCACAGCGACGCCGACGTGGCCGCCCACGCGGCCTGCGACGCCCTGCTGTCGGCCGCCGGCCTCGGCGACCTCGGCTCCCAGTTCGGCACCTCCGACCCCGCCTGGGCGGGTGCCTCCGGTGCCTCCCTGCTCGGCGAGACGGCCCGGCGGGTCCGCGCCGCCGGCTTCGAGATCGGCAACGTCGCCGTCCAGGTGATCGGCGACCGCCCGCGGGTCGGCACCCGTCGCGCCGAGGCAGAAGGGGTCCTCGGCGAGGCCGCCGGAGCGCCGGTGTCGGTGTCGGCCACCACGACCGACGGACTCGGCCTGACCGGTCGCGGCGAGGGCATCGCCGCCATCGCGACCGCGCTGGTGGTGCGGCGATGAGCACCACGACGACGACGTACGACGGCCTGCGACTGCATGTGTCGACGTACGGCCGCGAGGACGCCCCGGTCTCCGTGCTCCTCGCGCACTGCTGGACCGCCGACGAGGAGGACTGGCACTACCAGGTGCGCGACCTGCTCGCCCACTTCGGCCACGAGGTGCGCCTCGTGACCTGGGACCACCGCGGCCACGGTCGCTCCCAGGCCGCGCCCGAGCGCGACTGCACGATCGCCAACCTGGCGCGCGACCTCGGCGACATCGCCGACCGCTTCGCCCCGCACGGTCGCCTCGTGCTCGCCGGGCACTCCATCGGCGGGATGACGATGTGCGCCGTGCCCGAGGTGCGTCCCGACCTGGTCGAGCGGATCGCCGGGCTGCTCTTCGTCTCGACCTCCTCGGGCCGTCTCGACACCGTGACGCTCGGGTTGCCCGAGATGGGCCCGATGCTGCGCAAGCAGATCCCGGTGATGCTCGCGACCCGCGCCAAGCTGCTCTCGCGTTCGGTGCGGCGCAACTCTCCATCGATGGAGCGGCGGGTGGTCAACAAGTTCCTCTTCGGCGAGCCGCTGCGCCTGCGCGACGCCGGGCTGGTCGTCGACCAGCTGATCTGCTGCCCGCCGGCGACGATGTCGGGCTTCTACCGCGACTTCATGCACCACGAGCGCACGGCTGGCCTCGCGGCGTACGACGACATCGCGACGCGCGTCCTGGTCGGCAGCCGCGACCTGCTCACTCCGCCGCCCCACGGCCGGCGCATCGCCCAGGCGATCCGCGGCGCCCGGCTGCTGGTCGCGCCCGACGCCGGGCACATGCTCCCCCTGGAGCGCGACGAGCTGGTCTCGGGCCACCTGATCGACCTGGTCGAGGGGGCCTTGGCCGCCCCTTGAGTCCGGCGGTCAGGCGGCGTGGGCCTTGCGGTGCCCGACGTGCACGACGCCCTCGACGATCTTGACGTCGTAGGCCGGCACCGAGACCGAGAGGTCGTCGAGGCACCGGCCGCTGCGCAGGTCGAAGGCGTGCCGGTGGGCGGGCGAGGCGACGAACGGCACGTCGCCGCGGCGACCCACGATGCCGCGTGAGATGACCGACGCCTTGGCGAAGGGATCGTGGTTGCCGAGGGCGTAGACCCGGTCGTCGGGCGTGCGGAAGAGCGCGATCGCCTGGCCGTGCACCAGGGCCGTGACGCCGCGCTCGACCTCGAGCTGCTGGAGCTGACAGACCGGCTGCCACTCGTCGGCGTTGGACGCGCGAGGGCTCATCGAGCTGCCGTCGTCGGGCACTGCGATCTGCGCTGCACGGCACGTCCTCCTTCGCCGAACGACGCTAAGACGGGTGTGTTCGCGCGCTGTTTCGCCGTGTAACAGTCGTGAAAACCCTTCCCGGTACGGTGCAGCAGTGCCAGCCGTCGTCGTGGTCCTCGCCGCAGGCTCGGGATCCCGGGTCGGCGCGCCGGTCAACAAGGTCCTGCTGCCCCTGCGCGGGCGGCCGATCCTGGCGTGGTCGGTGCGCGACGCCCTCGCCACCCCCGGCGTCGACCGGGTCGTGGTCGTCGTGCGCCCCGGCGAGGCCGACGAGGTCGGCGCCGCGCTGGCGCCCCACCTCGGCGAGCGGGAGGTGGCGATCGTGGACGGCGGCGCGACCCGCCACGCCTCCGAGTGGCGGGCGCTGCGCGCCCTCGCCGCCGATATCGACGCCGGGAGCATCGATGTGGTCGTGGTGCACGACGGCGCCCGCCCGCTCGCCGGGGTCGACCTCTTCACCGCGTCGATCCAGGCGGCGACCCGCCACGGCGGCGCGCTGCCGACAGCGCCGGCGCCCGGGCTGGTGACCGCCGACCTCGAGGTCCCGGCCGGTGAGCTCGTCGGGGTGCAGACCCCGCAGGCCTTCCGCGCCGGGCCGTTGCTGGCGGCGTACGCCGAGGCGGAGGCCGACGGCTTCGAGGGCACGGACACCGCGGCGACCTATGCCCGCTACACCGGCTCGCCGGTCGCGGCGGTGCCGAGCACGAGCCGCAACCTCAAGGTCACCTACGCCGAGGACGTGGCCGCGGCGGAGGCCCTCAGCTCGGACGGGTGAGCGCCTCCAGGACCCGCACGTCGTCGAGCGAGGAGACCCGGCGGCCGGCCACCGGAGCCTCCAGCGTGACCACGGCGAAGCGCTGCGCGAGCGCTGCGACGAGCTCGACGAAGTCCTCGCTCGGCAGGCCATCGAGTGCCGCGACGACCTCGACCGGCAGCACGACCGGCGAGGTGACCGTGAGGAGGGCGTCGCGGTCGAGGGTCTCGCCGACCTGCGCGTCGTGCACGACCTTGATCGTGTCGGTCACCGGTCGGACCCCGACCACGACGGCGCCCTGCTCCACGGCGGTGGCCACGCACGTCTCGATGAACGACGCGGGGGTGAGCGGGCACAGGGCGTCATGCAGGACGAACGGCTCCCCGGCGGCGGTGATGCCCTCCCAGAGGGTGCCGAGATCGACGGGCGTGACGCCGGCGTCGCCGAGCGCCCAGGCCGCGCAGCTCACCAAGGCCTCACCATGGATCAGCGCGAAGGGCAGCGAGCCCCGACCGCCCTCGACGACGACGCCCAGGGCAGGCGGCTGCTCGCGGGGATCGTCGAGGTCGTCGTACGCGTCGCTGGTCATCTCGGCCTCACCGTAGGACCTCGACCGCCCGAGATGCACCGAGGCCCCC
>WLIH01000102.1 GCA_009702305.1 Actinomycetota bacterium
CCGGCTGCGCGACAGGGGCTCGCTGCCGCGCATCTCGCCACGTCTCGGCGAGCTCACCCGCACCAACTCCGAGGCCGGGCTGGCCGTCCGCGCCCGGGGCGACGCCGTCGACTACTCCGAGGGCGTCGCGATCACCTCGTCGCTGCACCTCGACGACGGCACCCACGTCGAGCCGGCCCGCTACGGCCACGGCAGCAACACGATGGGGCTCGGCATGGCGACGATGACCGACCCCGTCCCGGGACGCCACCGCATGCTGGTCATGGCCGAGCAGATGTGGCGTGGCCGACGCGACCTGCCCCGGCTGCACTCGCCGCGGCACTGGTCCGAGCAGACCATCGGACTCCTCGTCATGCAGAACCTCGACAACTCGCTCACCACCTACACGCGGCCCCGACGTCTCGGGCGCGGCCGGGTGATGACCACCCGCCAGGGCATCGGCGAGCCCAACCCGACGCACATCCCGGCAGCCAACGTCGTCGGTCGGCAGGTCGCCGCGCGGATGGACGGCATCCCGGGCGCCGGATGGACCGAGATGTTCGACATCCCGACCACCGGCCACTTCCTCGGCGGCTGTCCGATCGGCGTCGACGCGGCCTCGGGCGTGGTCGACCCCTATCACCGGCTGCACGGCCACCCCGGGCTGCACGTGATCGACGGCTCGACGGTCGCTGCCAACCTCGGCGTCAACCCGTCGCTCACCATCACCGCCATGGCCGAGCGTGCCTGCTCGCTGTGGCCCAACCTCGGCGACACCGACCCGCGCCCCGCCCTGGGCGCGGACTACGTCCGGCTCCCCGCCGTCGCCCCGCGCTCACCCGTCGTACCCGCCAGTGCCCCCGGTGCTCTGCGCCGGCCCGTGCCCGTCGAGATCAGGAGCACCACCCCATGACCACCACCAGCCGCTACGCCTCGTTGTCCCGTGAGGAGCTCGCGACCCTGCTGCCCGAGCTCCTCCTGATCGGGCAGCTCATCGACCGCTCCGGCATGGCGTGGTGCATCTCGGCGTTCGGGCGCGAGGAGATGGCCCAGATCGCCATCGAGGAGTGGGCAGGTGCCAGCCCCCTCTACACCAGGCGGATGCAGAAGGCCCTGCGCTATGAGGGCGACGACGTCATCACCATCTTCAAGGGTCTGCAGCTCGACATCGGTGCGCCGCCGCAGTTCATGGACTTCCGCTACACAGTCCACGATCGCTGGAGCGGGGAGTTCCACCTCGACCACTGCGGCGCGCTGATGGACGTCGAGCCGATGGGCCCGGAGTACGTCCGGTCGATGTGCCACGACATCGAGGACCCGACCTTCGACGCCACCGCCGTCGCGACCAACCCCCAGGCGCAGGTCCGACCGATCCACCGGCCCCCGCGGATGCCCGCCGGGCGCAACCCGCACTGCGCGTGGACCGTGATCATCGACGAGTCCTACCCGCCGGTGACCCCCCTCGCGCCGTACTACGACATCGAGAAGACCCGCGCAGCGGTCGTCGAGCTCGCACCGATCGACCCCGCAGACGCCGGCCAGGCCGACTACTCAGGCCCGCTGGTGGGCGACCTCGACTTCCTGGCCTTCTCCCACTCCGCGCTGGTGCGGATGGCCGACGAGGTCTGCCTGCAGATGCACCTGCTCAACCTCAGCTTCGTGCTCGCGGTCGGCAAGCGGGCCGATCCGCCACACGCGGCCGAGATCTGTCGCAAGCAGCTGGTCGGCATCGCCGGCATCAGCGCCGAGCGGATCCGGCGCGCTCTCGAGCTGCCGACCGACGCCGTAGGTGCGCTGCGGGTGCTCGAGCTGCACCCGCTGCTGAACCCGTCGGCGTACGTCGCGGCGTCGGTGGCCGACGGCTCGGTGACCGTGCGCCCGGGAGACGCCCACGTCGACGGTGCCTGGATCAGCCAGTGCGGCCCCGACGCTCTGACTCCGCTCCAGGCTCTGGTGCGCGGAGTGCACCCCGGCCTGGACGTCGAGGTCACGGGGACGGCGACCGACTGGAGCGTGCGGGTCATCGAGGGGGAGGATGCCAAGGAGTTCGACGAGGTCGCCGTCACCCGCTTCAGCACCGGGGCGTCGTTCGAGTTCGAGCACCGGCGCTCGCTGCCGATCACGCCGGTCTAGGAGTTCATCGCCCGGCAGGCGGCACCAGCCGTCATGATGGGGAGATGAACTGCGTGTCGCGTCGTGGCCTGATCACCGCAGCCTCGGTGGGCATCACCGGCCCGCTGCTCCTGGACCAGGCGGCCACGGCTGCGGGTCGTGCCGTGATCGCGACCAAGAAGGTCCCGGTCGGCGGCGGCGTCATCGTCACGGCCCGTGACGTCGTCGTCACGCAGCCCCGCAAGGGCCGCTTCCGCGTGTTCACCTCCGTGTGCACCCACGAAGGCTGCACGGTGACCGACGTCGCCGAGCAGCGGATCAGCTGCCCGTGCCACGGCAGCCAGTTCTCGATCACCGACGGCTCGGTGGTGGCCGGGCCAGCACCGACACCGCTGCCGCAGCAGTCGTTCAAGGTCAAGCGCGGCAAGATCTACCTGACCTGATCCACCTGACCTGACCGGGCCAAACAGGCTCCCGACCCGCGTCGCGACACACCAGAGTCGTCCCCGGCCATCGATCCCGACTCTCCTGTGTCGCGTCGTGCGGGATACCCGGTCGACCGGGTATCCCGACGCCCGGCTCAGCCCGGCTCAGCCCGACTCAGGCGGACTCACCCTCCGAAGTGCCGCCACCGCCCCTCGGACACGACGTCGACGACGCCGTCCACGACCCGGATCGCGCTCTGGTCGTCCATCGCGTACGCCGGGTTGCCGAGACCCGCCGCCCAGGCCTCGGCAGCAGCCATGGTGTTGTCCGGCATCAGCTCGTGCTCCAGGTGCGGGAAGATCGAGAAGTCGACCAGCCCCAGCGTGCGGTCGTCGGGGGCGGCGCGCCAGCTCACGAAGTCGGGGCCGATCCGCGGGGTCATCACCATGCTGCCGGCGCTCAGTCCGACCCATACGGTCTCGCTGAGCGACGGCAGCAGGTCGACCAAGCCCGTCTCGCGCATCCAGTGGCACAGGTAGGTCGCGTCGCCTCCGTCGACCAGCAGGACGTCGGCCTCCCGGACCCACGGCACCCACCGCTCCGGATCGATGCTCGGCAGCGCGGTCAGCTCGAGCACCCCCACCGACGCCCAGCCGAGGTCCACCATCGGGGTCGAGCCGGCACCGGAGACGAAGCGCCACAGCGACTGCGGCCCGCAGGCGGAGTGTCCGTGCTGGGCGGTCGGGATCGCGAGCGCGGAGGACTCCTCGACCGGCTTGCCGAGGAGGTCGTCCAACGCGGCACGGATGCTCGGATTGGTGACGCCTCCCGACGTCAGCAGCAGCTTCATGCCACTGAGACCTCCTCCGGCCACCGAAATCATCGCGGGTCCTGCCGCCAGGGCCGCCAGGGCCGCCAGGGCCGCTCAGGGCCGCCAGTGGCCGCTCAGGAGCCGGTGAACTGGGGCGCGCGCTTCTCGGCGAAGGCCCGCGGACCTTCCTTGGCGTCGTTCGAGGCGAACACGGCGGCACCGACGCGGGCGTCGTCGCGCCAGCACTCGTCCTCGTGCTTGCCCTCCGAGTCGCGCATGGTCTTGAGGATGGCCTGGACGGCGACGGGGCCGTTGGCAGCGATCGCGTCGGCGATCTCGTGGGCCTTGGCGAGCGCCTGGCCGTCGGGCACGACGTGGCCGATCAGACCGACCTCCTTGGCCTCGGGGGCCTTCATCTGACGACCCGTCAGCAGCAGCTCCGCAGCGACGGTGTAGGGCATCTGCCGGATCAGCCGCACCGCCGAGCCGCCCATCGGGTAGAGGCTCCAGCGCGCCTCGGACACGCCGAACTTCGCCGACTCCCCGGCGACCCGGATGTCGGTGCCCTGCAGGATCTCGGTGCCGCCCGCGACGGCCGGCCCCTCGACAGCGGCGATGAGCGGCTTGGTCAGGCGGAAGCCCTTGAGCAACGACTTGATGATCGAGGGGTCGAACTCACCCGACTCGAAGCTCTCGGTCGGCGGCTTGGCGTTCATGGCCTTGAGGTCGGCGCCGGCGCAGAAGTAGCCGCCCGCACCCGTGAGGATGCAGACCCGGATCGAGTCGTCGGAGTTCACCCGGTCCCAGGCGTCGGACATGATCGCCAGCATCTCGCTCGACAGGGCGTTGCGGGCCTCGGGCCGGTTCATCGTCACGATCAGCTTGTGACCGTCCTGCTCGACGAGGCAGTGCGGAGCCGCGTCGGCGGGGGAGTCGGGGGCAGTGTCCTGGGGCGCGCTGGTCATGGGCGGATGGTAGCCAAAAACAAGAACGTGTTCTAGTCTCGCGCCGTGGCTCTGAACATCGCAGATCTCTTCGAACATGCCGTCGACGCAGCCCCTGACAAGCCCGCCGTCAAGGTCGGCGACCGGGCCGTCACCTTCGCGGAGCTGGAGGCCGACGCCAACCGGCTGGCGCACTACCTGACCTCGCGCGGGATCGGCGCGGGCGACCACGTCGCGATCTACGCCAAGAACAGCATCGAGCACGTCGTGTGCGTGCTGGCGATCGTCAAGGTCCGCGCGGTCAACATCAACGTCAACTACCGCTACGTCGAGAGCGAGCTCGACTACCTCTTCGACAACGCCGACGTGAAGGCGCTCCTCGTCGAGCGTACCTACGCGCCCCTGGTCGCCGCCTGCTACCCGAAGCACGAGCAGCTCCAGACCGTCGTCGTGCTGCCCGACGTCCTCGAGCCCGACGACAGCTCGGACATCTCGTCGTTCGACGGCGTCCTGTGGGACGACGCGCTGGCGGGACAGAGCGCGGAGCGCGACTTCGAGGCCCGCAGCAACGACGACCTCCACATCATCTACACCGGAGGCACCACCGGCTTCCCGAAGGGCGTCATGTGGCGCCACGAGGACTTCTGGCGGGTCCTCGGCGGCGGCATCGACTTCATGAGCGGCGCGCTGCTCGAGGAGATGGACCAGTCCGAGCAGGCCAAGCTCGACGGCCGCATGGTGACCTTCCCGCTCAGCCCCCTCATGCATGGTGGCGCCCAGGCCGGACTGCTCATGCACCTGTTCGCCGGCCACCTGACGATCGTCGAGCCGAAGTTCGACCCGGTGCGCACCTGGGAGATCATCGAGCGCGAGGGCGTCCAGCTGATCTTCATGACCGGTGACGCGATGGCCCGCCCGCTCATCGAGGCCTGGGAGGAGAAGGCAGCCAGCGGTACGCCGTACGACTGCCCGAACCTCCTGGCGATCTCCAGCAGCGCGGCGATCTTCTCGCCGCCGGTCAAGGAGCGCTGGATGAAGGCGTTCCCGAACTCGTTCTTCACCGACTCGATCGGCGCCTCGGAGACCGGCTTCCAGGGCACGGGTCTGCAGGACGCCAAGAACATCAGCACGGATGGCCCCGTCGTCTCGCTCGGCCCCCACGTCGTCGTGCTCGACGAGGACAACCGCGTCATCGACATCGAGACCGGCGTCGGTCGCACCGGCCGCCTGGCGCGCGGTGGCCACGTGCCGGTCGGCTACTACAAGGACGAGAAGAAGTCGGCCGAGACCTTCCTGGTGATCGACGGAGCGCGCTACTCCGTGCCCGGCGACTTCGCCCGCATCGAGACCGACAACCGCGTCACGATGCTCGGTCGCGGGTCGAACTGCGTCAACACCGGTGGCGAGAAGGTCTACCCCGAAGAGGTCGAGATGGCGATCAAGCGCCACCCGTCCGTCTACGACGTCCTGGTCGTCGGCGTCGCCGACGAGAAGTACGGCCAGTCCGTCACCGCGGTCGTCGAGCTGCGCGAGGGCGCCACCCTCGAGCTGGAGGAGCTGCGCTCCTTCCTGCGCGAGTACCTCTCCGGCTACAAGCTGCCGCGCGCGCTGGTGCGCGTGCCCCAGATCCCGCGCAACGCCACCGGCAAGGCGCAGTACCCCAAGGCCAAGGAACTGGCCCTCGAATCCCTGACTGGAGTCTGATGCGTACCCCGCTCTGCGATGCCTTCGGCATCGAGTACCCGATCTTCGCCTTCACCCCCTCCGAGCACGTCGCTGCCGCGGTTTCGCGCGCCGGCGGCCTGGGAGTCCTGGGCTGCGTGCGGTTTAACGACACCGAGGAGCTCGAACGGGTCCTGACCTGGCTCGACGACAACACCGACGGCAAGCCGTACGGCGTCGACATCGTGATGCCGATGAAGATCCCGACCGAGGGCACGTCGATCGACCTCAAGGCGATGATCCCCGAGGAGCACATCTCCTTCGTCGACCGCACCCTCCTGCAGCTCGGCGTGCCGCCGCTGCCCGAGGGCGAGGGGCGCGACGGCGTGCTCGGCTGGCTGCACTCCGTGGCTCGCTCGCACCTCGACGTCGCCCTGCAGCACCGCCCGGTCTTCATCGCCAACGCCCTGGGCTCGCCGCCCAAGGACGTCATCGACAAGTGCCACGAGCACGGCATCAAGATCGGCGCCCTCGCCGGCGCTGCGAAGCACGCGCTGAGCCATGTCGAGAACGGCGTCGACATCATCATCGCGCAGGGCTACGAGGCCGGCGGCCACACCGGTGAGGTCGCCAGCATGGTGCTCACCCCCGACATCGTCGACGCGGTCGGGCCCGACGTGCCCGTGCTCGGCGCGGGTGGCATCGGCTCGGGTCGCCAGGTCGCGGCCTCGCTGGCCCTCGGCTCGCAGGGTGTCTGGATGGGCTCGATCTGGCTCGGCACCGAGGAGTACCGCGGCATGGGGTCGGCCAACAGCGACGCGTGGGAGACGGCGTTCACCCGCGCTACCAGCTCCGACACCGTGCGCACGCGGGTCTACACCGGCAAGCCGGCGCGGCTGCTCAAGACCAAGTGGACCGAGGCCTGGGCCGAGGACGGCGCACCGTCGCCGCTCCCGATGCCGCTGCAGAACCTCCTGGTCGCCGAGGCGCACAACCGGATCAGTGCCGCCAACGACCCGGACGTCATCTCGATGCCGATCGGTCAGATCGTCGGTCGGATGAACGACGTCCGCCCGGTCGCTGAGGTGATGGCCGACCTGGTCAGCGAGTTCGAGGAGACCGTCGCCAAGCTCAACAAGGTCAACGGCTGAGATGTGAAGGTCGCTGCTGCGGCTCCGCCCGCACGTCGTCTGGCCCTGGCCGCCACGGTGCTCGTCACCGTGGCGGCCGGTCTGGCTCTGAGCGGGGTGGTCTCGGCGACCGGACGAGGGTTCCCGGCGCCGACGCCCCGCGCTGAGTGCGGCCCGGGGGCACGGCCCGAGGGCGACGTCCAGGGCCGGGTGCCGCTCGCGGACCACGAGAGTGGTCGCGCGGCGCGCGGCTACCTGTGCAACACCCGCCAGGTCGCCCACCAGGGCACGACCGGCGGCTTCAAGGTGCTGCGCTACACCGACCGGCTCGGTCACACGTGCGCCTTCTACGACGCCAGCCAGCTGCTGCCCGTCAGCACGCCGTTCCAGTCCAGCGAGGGCACCGGTGTCACCGTCCTCGCGATGGACGACCCGCGGCGTCCGCGGGTGACGACGAGCCTGACGACACCGACGATGCTCAGCCCGCACGAGTCGCTCCTGCTCAACGAGCGCCGAGGTCTGCTGGCAGCGGTGCTCGGCAACCAGTTCGCCTCGGTGGGCGTCCTCGAGATCTACGACGTCCAGACCGACTGCCGCGCACCCCGGCTGCTCTCGCGCACCACCGAGGCGGTGCTCGGCCACGAGAGCGGCTGGGCGCCGGACGGCAGGACCTTCTACGCCGCCAGCTCCGGCGGTCAGACCTTCGCCGCGATCGACGTCAGCGACCCGACCGCGCCCGAGCGGCTCTTCACCCAGATCGGGGTGAACTACCACGGCATGCGACTCTCCGACGACGGCCGCACCCTGTTCG
>WLIH01000103.1 GCA_009702305.1 Actinomycetota bacterium
ACGGTGCCACGACCGGTGATCGTGAAGACGTCCTCGACGGGCATGAGGAACGGCTTGTCGGTCTCACGGGCCGGGGTCGGGATCGACTCGTCGACAGCGTCCATCAGCTCGATGATCGACTCGCCCCACTTGGCGTCGCCCTGCAGCGCCGGGAAGGCCGCCACGCGCACGACGGGGATGTCGTCGCCGTCGACCTCGTACTCGGAGAGGAGCTCGCGCACCTCCATCTCGACGAGCTCGATGAGCTCGTCGTCGTCGACCATGTCGCACTTGTTGAGCGCCACGACCAGGGCCGGCACGCCGACCTGGCGGGCGAGCAGCACGTGCTCACGCGTCTGCGGCATCGGGCCGTCGGTGGCGGCGACCACGAGGATCGCGCCGTCCATCTGAGCCGCGCCGGTGATCATGTTCTTGATGTAGTCGGCGTGACCGGGGCAGTCGACGTGCGCGTAGTGGCGCGCCTCGGTCTGGTACTCGACGTGCGCGATCGAGATCGTGATGCCGCGCTGACGCTCCTCGGGAGCCTTGTCGATCTCGTCGAACGCCGAAGCGGCGTTCAGGTCCGGGTACTTGTCGTGCAGCACCTTGGTGATTGCTGCGGTCAGCGTCGTCTTACCGTGGTCGATGTGACCGATGGTGCCGATGTTGACGTGCGGCTTGGTCCGCTCGAACTTCGCCTTAGCCACGGGGGCTCCTCCTGTGTGGGTTGGTACTTGACTCGTACTTGCTGGGGGTGATGCCGAGGGATCGCGCTGAGTAACCCTAGAGGGTCACTCCCCACGAACCTTCTTGATGATCTCGTCAGCGATGTTCGTGGGAACCTCGGCGTACGAGTCGAACTCCATCGAGTACGACGCCTGACCGGAGGTCTTGGACCTCAGGTCACCGACGTACCC
This sequence comes from Actinomycetota bacterium, assembly GCA_009702305.1. Taxonomy (GTDB): domain Bacteria; phylum Actinomycetota; class Actinomycetes; order Propionibacteriales; family Nocardioidaceae; genus Nocardioides. The sequence goes on from WLIH01000103.1 coordinate 897, forward strand.
GAACATCTCGGACAGCGGCACCAGGGCGTTGATGACCATGTCACCGTGACGCTCCTCCTGGGCCTGGATCTGGCCGCGGCGGCTGTTGATGTCGCCGATGACGGTGCCGAGGAACGACTCGGGGGTCGTCACCTCCACCGCGAACATCGGCTCCAGCAGCACCGGCTTGGCCATGCGGGCGGCCTCCTTGAAGGCCTGGTTGCCGGCGATCTTGAACGCGAGCTCGGACGAGTCGACGTCGTGGTAGGCGCCGTCCTCGAGGGAGAACTTCACGTCCACCATCGGGTAGCCGGCGAGCACGCCGAACTCCATGGCGTCCTGGCCACCCTGGTCGACCGACGGGATGTACTCGCGCGGGATGCGACCACCGGAGACGTTGTTCTCGAACTCGTAGCCAGCACCGGTCCCGGTCTCGGGGTCGATGTTGGGGCCGAGCGAGATGACGACCTTCGCGAACTGACCAGAACCACCGGTCTGCTTCTTGTGGGTGTAGCTGTGGTTCTTGACCTCCTTGCGGAGGGTCTCGCGGTAGGCGACCTGCGGCTTACCGACGGTCGCCTCGACGCGGAACTCGCGCTTCATCCGGTCGACGAGGATCTCCAGGTGGAGCTCGCCCATGCCGGCGATGATCGTCTGACCGGTCTCCTCGTCGGACTTGACCGTGAAGGTCGGGTCCTCGTCGGAGAGGCGCTGGATCGCGGTGCCCAGCTTCTCCTGGTCGCTCTTGGTCTTCGGCTCGATGGCGACCTCGATCACCGGGGCCGGGAACGTCATCGACTCGAGGATCACCTGGTGCTGCGGGTCGCACAGCGTGTGACCGGTCTTGGTGTCCTTGAGGCCCATGACGGCCACGATCTGGCCGGCGCCGACCGACGCGATCTCCTCACGCTTGTTGGCGTGCATCTGGTAGACCTTGCCGATCCGCTCCTTGCGACCGTTGACCGAGTTGACCACGGTAGAGCCGGCCTCGAGCTTGCCCGAGTAGACGCGGACGTAGATCAGCTTGCCGAGGTGCGGGTCGGTCGCGATCTTGTAGGCCAGACCGGAGAACGGCTCGTCGTCGGAGGGGAGACGCTTGATCTCCTCGTTCTCGTCGCGCACCGAGTGACCGATGATCGCGTCGATGTCGAGCGGCGAGGGGAGGTACTTGACGACGGCGTCGAGCAGGGGCTGGACGCCCTTGTTCTTGAACGCGGTGCCGCACAGGACCGGGTTGAGCTTGTCGGCGAGCGTGGCGCGACGGATCGCGGCCTCGAGCTCCTCGACGGTGAAGTCGCCACCCTCGAGGAACTTCTCCATGATCTCGTCGTCGGCGTCCGACAGCGTCTCGAGGAGCTTCTCGCGGTACTCGGCCGCCTGCTCGACGAGGTCGGCCGGGATCTCCTCGACCGCGTAGTCCTCACCGATGGTGGTCTCGCCGCGCCACACCAGCGCGCGCATGCCGACCAGGTCGACGACGCCGATGAAGTCGGACTCGGCACCGATCGGGAGCTGCAGCACCAGCGGGGTGGAGTTGAGGCGGTCGACCATCATGTCGACGCAGCGGAAGAAGTCAGCCCCGGTGCGGTCGAGCTTGTTGACGAAGCACATGCGCGGCACGGAGTACTTGTTGGCCTGGCGCCAGACCGTCATGGTCTGGGGCTCGACACCGGCGACACCGTCGAAGACCGCGACCGCGCCGTCGAGGACGCGCAACGAGCGCTCGACCTCGGCGGTGAAGTCGACGTGCCCGGGGGTGTCGATGATGTTGATCTGGTGGGACTTCCACCAGCAGGTCGTCGCGGCCGACGTGATCGTGATGCCGCGCTCCTGCTCCTGCTCCATCCAGTCCATCGTGGCCGCGCCCTCGTGGACCTCACCGATCTTGTAGGTGATGCCGGTGTAGAAGAGGATGCGCTCGGTGGTGGTGGTCTTGCCGGCGTCGATGTGCGCCATGATGCCGATGTTGCGGACCTTGTTGAGGTCCGTAGTGATGTCGACAGCCACTGTCTTCAGCGTTCCTTAGAAAGTCGGAGAATGCGGTGGGAGCGAGGCGTCGCACGTGAGTACGCCGCCTCGCCCGTGGGTCACCAGCGGTAGTGCGCGAAGGCCTTGTTGGACTCGGCCATCTTGTGGGTGTCCTCGCGCTTCTTCACAGCGGCACCGAGGCCGTTGGACGCGTCGAGGATCTCGTTCATCAGGCGCTCGGCCATCGTCTTCTCACGACGGTCGGCGGCGTAGCCGACGAGCCAGCGCAGCGCGAGCGTGGTGCCGCGCGTGCCCTTGACCTCGATCGGGACCTGGTAGGTCGCGCCACCGACGCGGCGGGACTTGACCTCGATGGCCGGCTTCACGTTGTCCATCGCACGCTTGAGCGTGACGACGGGGTCGGTGCCGGTCTTCTCGCGGCAACCCTCGAGCGCGGTGTAGACGATGCGCTGAGCGACCTGCTTCTTGCCGTCCTGCAGGACCTTGGAGACGAGCTGCGACACGAGCTGGGACCCGTAGACGGGGTCCATGTCGATCGGCCGCTTGGGAGCGGGACCCTTGCGCGGCATATCAGCTCTTCTCCTTCTTCGCGCCGTAACGGCTGCGAGCCTGCTTGCGGTTCTTCACGCCCTGGGTGTCGAGCGTGCCGCGGATGATCTTGTAGCGGACACCGGGGAGGTCCTTCACCCGGCCGCCGCGCACGAGCACGATCGAGTGCTCCTGCAGGTTGTGACCGACACCCGGGATGTAGGCAGTGACCTCGACGCCGCTGGACAGACGCACGCGGGCGACCTTGCGCAGGGCGGAGTTCGGCTTCTTCGGGGTGGTCGTGTAGACGCGGGTGCAGACACCGCGACGCTGGGGCGATCCCTTCAGGGCAGGCGTCTTGTTCTTCGACACCTTGTCCTGGCGGCCCTTGCGGACCAGCTGGTTAATGGTGGGCACCGAGTGGTTCCCCTTCTGTCTGGCTCTCAGTACGCGGCGCTTTGCCACGCACGATCGATCTCACTGTGTCCGGGTGGTGCGAACCAACCGACGTTGCACACCCCCGAGGTCGGGCGTGTCGCCCGGCGCACGGCCCTCACCGCACGCGATGAGGCTGGCTCACGTGCTGCGAGCGACAGTCAGGTCCTGTCGATCATGTCCGAGCACGCGCAACGGCCTGGTTGTCCCAGACACGAGGAACGAGGCTACCGGCCGCATCAGGGCCGGTCAAAACGCGCCGTACGCCGTCGGCGGGACGCTGCGGCTCACGCGACGGTCACGACCTCCGGTGCCCGGTCCTCGCGCTCGACCCGGCCGACCCTGGCGGCGTACCAGGCGGCCGCGCCGAGCGCACCGATGACGGTCATCGCACCGCCGAAGAGCAGCGTCCAGCGGGCGCCGAAGGCCTCCCCGACCCAGCCGATCAGCGGCGAGCCGAGGGGCGTGCCGCCGATGAAGATCATCATGTAGAGCGCCATCACGCGACCGCGCATCTCGGGGGCGGAGTGCAACTGCATGAAGGCGTTGGCGCTGGTGATCATCGTCAGCGCGGTGATGCCGAGCAGCGGGCAGACGAGCGCGAAGGTCAGGTAGGTCGGCATCAGGCCGGCACCGATCTCGAGGAGGCCGAAGGCGACCGCGGCCCCGATCACCATCCGGTGCCGCACCCGCTCGCGGCGGGCGGCGATCAGCGACCCGGCCAGCGATCCGACCGCCATGAAGGTGCCGAGCAGGCCGTACTGGGTCGGTCCCTTGTCGAAGACCTCGGTCGCCATCAGGGCGCTGGTCATCTGGAAGTTGAGCCCGAAGGTGCCGGTGAAGAACACGATGCCCAGGATCAGCATCAGGTCCGGGCGGCTGCGGATGTAGGCCACGCCGGCGCGGATCTGGCCGGGCTCGCGCAGCATCCGCTCCGTCGGGTGCAGCGCGGCTCCGTCGAGGGCGCGCAGCGTCAGGATCGGGGCGGCGTAGCTGAGCGCGTTGAGCAGGATCACCCAGCCGGTGCCGACGACGCCGTTGCCGAACGCCGCGATCAGCAGGCCGGCGAGGGCCGGGCCGATGATGCGCGCGGTGTTGAAGCTGGCGGAGTTGAGGCCGACCGCGTTGGTCAGGTCGGCCTGCTCGACCATCTCGGAGACGAAGGACTGGCGCGCCGGGGCGTCGAACGCCGCCGCGGTGCCGAGCACCAGTGCGAGCACGTAGACGTGCCAGATCTCGACGGTGCCGGTGACGGCCAGCAGGCCGAGGACCAGCGCCGGCGCGGCCATGCCGACGTTGGTCATCTGCAGCAGCCGCCGCTTGGGGATGCGGTCGGCGATCAGCCCGGCCACGGGCGAGAGCAGGAGGAACGGCAGGAACTGCAGGCCGGTCGTGATCCCGATCGCCGCCGCGCTGTTGCCGGTCAGGAGCAGCACCAGCCAGTCCTGGGCCACCCGCTGCATCCAGGTGCCGACGTTGGACACGAGGCTGCCGGCGGCGTAGCGCCGGTAGTTGGGATTGGCGAGGGAGCGGAAGGTGGGGCTCACGAGTGCTGCTCGATTCTGTGGTGGTCAGGCCTCCGAGGCCAGGCGCTCGAGGAGGGGTGCCGCTCGGCGCAGCACCTCGCGCTCCTCGCGGGACAGGTGCTTGAGGCGGGTGGCGAGCCACTCGTCGCGGCGGCGACGATCGGCCAGCAGCGTCGTGCGACCGGACCCGGTCAGCGACACGACGACCTGGCGCCGGTCCGTCTCGTGGGGGCGTCGTACGACGTAGCCGTCGCCCTCGAGGCAGTTGACCATGCGCGTCATCGACGGGGGTTGCACGCGCTCGCGGGCCGCGAGGTCGCCGATCGTCAGGTCGCCGTTGCGGTAGAGCGCGCCGAGGACGGCCATCGCGTTCATCGACAGGTCGTTGTCGGGGTGGCGCTCGTTGGCCAGGCGACGACGCAGCCGCATGACGGACAACCGCAGCTCGGCCGCCAGTCCGGGATCGGTGCGGGCGACCTTCTCGACGGTGGGCATGTGCTTAGCCTAACTCATTACTCATGCTAACTAAATTCAGCGGTGTGCGACGCCCCGCGACCGTGAGCGCGTACTACGCTCGGCGCGTGGAGCTCAGAGACGACCAGCCGACGCAGCACGAGATCGGCAAGCGCACCTTCGTGGTGGCGCCGGTGGAGCCGCTCGACGTCGACGGCGTCCGCACGGTCGGCATCGGCGTCGCCGTGTGGGGCGTGGCGTTCCTGGCCCTGCTGCCCTTCTACGGCAGCCTGCGCGACGACGACCGCGGCTGGTGGTTGTGGATGTGCCTGGCCGGCTTCGGCCTGGGCCTCTTCGGCCTGGAGTACTGCCGTCGACGCCGCACGGCTCGCAACGACGTCCCGATGCCCGAGGACGGATGAGCGAGCTCCCGCCGACCCGCTGGGCCCTGTCCGGCGCCGCGACCGCGGGCTACGCCTCGACCTTCGCCGACCTGGTCGCCTCCGGCGCGGACGTCGACGGCGAGGCGCGGCTTGCCGATGCGCTGCTGGGCCGTGAGGCGCGCGTCCTCGACGTCGGCTCGGGGATGGGACGGGTCGCCGCTGCCCTCGCGGCGCGCGGCCACCTGGTCAGCGCGGTCGAGCCCGATCCGGACCTGGTCGCCCAGTCGCGCAGCACCTACCCGGATCTCGAGGTCGTCGAGGCCGACGTGCTCGCCCTCGACCCGGCTGTCTGCGGCCGCTTCGACCTGGTCGTCTGCGTCGGCAACGTGCTGGTGTTCCTCGCCGACGGCACCGAGCGCCGGGTCCTGACCCACCTCGCCTCGCTGCTCGCGCCCGGCGGTCGCGTGCTCGCCGGCTTCCACCTGCGTGGCGGGCCCACCAGCGCACGGCGCTACCCGCCCGAGGAGTTCGTCGCTGACGTCGAGGCGTCCGGGCTGGTCGTCCACCAGCGCTTCGGCACCTACGAGCTGCACCCACCCACCGACGACTACGCCGTCTGGGTGCTCGCCCTGGCCTGAGCGCCGACCTGCTGACGTCATCCGGGCAGGACGTCCCCCTGTCCCCGCCGTGTGACGTCAGCGGGACGACGCACGGGTCAGAACTGCTCGTAGACCTCGTTGGCCGTGTCGATGATCGGCTCCGGCAGCGGCACCGGCTCGTGCTTCTTGGCGAGCCGCACCTCGGAGTGGGCGCCGCAGCCGTGGTCGAGGGAGACGATCCGGCCGTCGTCGTTGGCGTCGCCGTTGGCGCAGACCCCGAAGTAGTCGGCGAGCGGCCCGGCGATGCGGATCAGGAAGCCGCAGCCGTGGCAGTGGTCCGGCGCGGACTGCGCGATCGCGGCCGAGGGGCCCTGATCGCCGTCGTACCAGCGCTGGGCGGCCATCTCGCGGCCCTCCATCGACAGGGTGCGCACCCGGCCCAGGCCGAGGTCCTTGGCGACCTCGCGGATCTGGGCCTTCTCGTCGCTGTCGAGCGGGTCGTCGCCGAAGGAGTACGTCGGCACGAGGCGTGCGTCGTCGTCGTCGACCGGCAGCAGGTCGCCCGGGGAGAGGTCGCCCGGCTGGATCCGCTCGCGGTAGGGGACCCACGGCGGGGCGATGATCGCCTGCTCGCCGGGGATCAGCACGACCTCGTCGACGGTGACGTTCTTCTGGCGCGACGCACGGGCGACCGTCACCGACCAGCTCCAGCCGACGTAGCCGGCGCTGGTGCAGGCGAAGAGGTGGGTGACGACGCGCTCGCCCTCGACGACGTGGCCGAGGTGCTCGCCGACGACGGACTCCCCGACCTCGGCCACCAGGGCGGCGCGGGCCTCGTCGACGGCCTCGACGGCAGCGGTGTCGGGCTTGGCGCGCAGCAGGGTCGTCACGGCGGACATCATGACTCATCACGCCGCGCACTGTCAGGTCGGGCGCGTCCCCGACGCCGACCCGTCGGGGCGAGCAGGCAGGATGGTCGTCATGACCTCGCACCACTCCGACTCGGAGGAGCAGCGCTGGCGCGACCCGCACCCGCGCGGCCCCGGCAGCGCG
>WLIH01000104.1 GCA_009702305.1 Actinomycetota bacterium
GGAGTCGGAGTGGGCGGAGTCGCGCGAGCTCGACTGGTGGCTGCTCGACCACCCCGAGCACCGCGGCGTGCACTCGCTCGTGCGTGACCTCAACGCCGCCTACCGCTCCTCGCCGGCCGCGTGGCAGCTCGACCACGACCCGTCCGGCTTCGCCTGGATCGACGCCAACGACGCCGGGCGCAACGTCTTCTCGTTCGTGCGCCGCTCCCCCGGCGAGCCGGATCTGGTGTGCGTGACCAACTTCGCCGCCGTGCCGCACTCCGACTACCGCCTCGGTCTCCCGTCGGAGGGAGAGTGGGACGAGGTGCTCAACACCGACGCCACGACCTACACCGGCTCCGGTGTCGGCAACCTCGGCTCGATCACCGCCGTCGCCGGCGGCTGGTCCTCGCAGCCCGCGCACGCCGACGTCGTGCTGCCGCCGCTCGCGACGGTGTGGTTCCGCAAGCGGTGACCGGTCGGCCTAGGCTGGTCCCCGTGAGCGACCAGCCGACCCTGACGACCGTCGCGGACGGCATCGCCCGGATCAGCTGGGTGCCGGGCGAGTCCGTCGACGTCGTACGCCGCGAGGTGGCGGCCGCGCTGACCAGCCATGCCCGCGTCGAGGTCTGGGTCGACCCCGACGACGACTCGGCGCAGCGGATCGCCACCTGGTCCGGGATGCGGCGCGAGGGCGTCATGCGCGGGGTCACCGTCGAGGGCTCGGCCGTCGACCGGATCGTCTACGCCCGGCTCGCCGACGACGTGCCCGCCGACCAGCCCGAGGGCTTCCGGTCCCTGCTCAACAGCTTCCTGCCGCGCAAGCGCGCGATCAGCCAGATGCTGATCCGCGACCGCGACGAGCGGGTGCTGCTGTGCCAGCTGACCTACAAGCAGGACTGGGACCTGCCGGGCGGTGTCGTCGAGGTGGGCGAGTCGCCGCTGCTGGCGGTGAGTCGCGAGGTCGAGGAGGAGCTCGCGCTGCAGATCCCCGCCGGTGCCCTGCTGCTCACCGACTGGCTGCCGCCGTGGAGCGGGTGGGACGACGCCCTGTGCCTGGTCTTCGACGGCGGAGCGCACGACGCCGCGATCGCCGACACCATCGTCATGCAGGCCCGCGAGATCCGCTCGGCGCAGTTCTGCACGCCCGAGGAGGTGCGCGAGCGGTGCGCCGACTTCACGGCCGCCCGGGTCGAGAGCGCGCTGGCCAACCTCCGCTCCGGCCCCGCGCCGGCGTACACCGAGCGCGGGGTCTGAGCACCCGTCCCCCTCGCGGACGTCATACGGACAGGACGTCCGCCTGTCCCGCACGTACGACGTCCGGCGGCGGGCGCAGCGGCGGTGGCCGCATGGCGACCAGCACGCCCGCCACCAGCAGCAGCCCCCCGGTCAGTTCGCCGCCGTTCGGGCGCTGGTCGAGCACTGCCCAGGCCGACGCCATCGCGACGACCGGGGCGAGCAGCACCCACGGCACGACGTACGCCGAGGGGTTGCGAGCGAGCAGGCCGTTGAAGATGCCGTAGCCCAGCAGCGACGCGAGACCTGCGGTGTAGAGGGTCGAGAGGCCGGCGTGCCAGCCGAAGGCCGCGATCCCGTCGCCGACCGCAGCCGGGCCGTCGAGCAGCAGCGACCCCAGCACCAGCGGCACCGGCACGACCAGGGCCGACCAGACCGTGAGCGAGAGTCCGCCCTGGACGCCGGACGCGCGCGAGACGACGTTGCCGATGCCCCACGAGAGCGCGCCGCCGAGGGCGATGAGCAGCGCCAGCAGCGGCACGTCGCCACCCCGGCCGAGCGCGACCACGAGCAGGCCGACGGCGCCGACCGCGACACCGGCGACCTGGAAGCGGTGCGGGCGCTCGCGCAGCACGCCGGCGGCGATCACGATCGTGAAGATCACCTGCGCCTGGAGGACGAGCGCCGCCAGGCCCGGCGGGAGCCCGGCGTCCATCGCGACGTAGAGCAGGCCGAACTGGCCCAGCGACATGGTCGTGCCCACCGCGACGAGCGTGAGCCAGCCTGCGTCGGGGCGAGGGACCAGGAAGATCGCCGGCACCAGCACCAGCACGAAACGCGCCGCAAGGAACAGCAACGGCGGCACGTCGCCCATCCCCCACTCGATCACCACGAAGTTGAAGCCCCACACCGTGGCGACCAGGGCGGCGAGAAGTGCGTCTCGGCGGGTCATGGGATCAGCCTGTCCGCTCAGACCATGAAGCACCAGCGAATCATCATGATGCTCACCATGTAGCGTTGCTTCATGCTCGATCTCATCTCCCTGGCCTCGTTGCGCGCCGTCGACACCCACGGATCGGTGGTCGCTGCCGCCGATGCCCTCGGCTTCACCCCGAGCGCGGTCTCCCAGCAGGTCAAGCGGCTGGAGCGCCAGACGGGCGTGCCCCTGCTCGAGCGGGTCGGTCGCGGGGTGATGCTGACCCGCCACGGACGCCACCTCGTCGACTCCGGCGGCCGGCTGCTGGCCGACCTGGAGCAGATCGAGGCCGGGCTGCACCAGCAGAGCGGCCAGGTCGCCGGCCACCTACGGCTGGCGGCGTTCTCGACGGCGATGCGCGGACTCGTCGCACCGATCGTCCGCGACCTGCGCGCCGACCACCCCGACCTCACGCTGACGCTGTCCGAGCGCGAGCCGTGGGACACCGTCGACCTGGTCGCGACCGGTCAGGTCGAGGTCGGGCTGGTGCACAGCTGGGGGGACGTGCCGATCGTCGTGCCCGACCACGTCGCCCGCACCTCCGTGGCCCACGACGTCGCCGACGTCATCGTGCACCGCGAGCACCCGCTCGCCCGTCGCGACCGCGTCCGGCCGCACGACCTGGTCGACGAGGGCTGGATCGCGACCCCCGACGGCACCATCTGCCGTCAGTGGCTGACCAGGATGTACGACGGCACGGGCCGGCTGCCTCGCATCGCCCACGTCTCGATGGAGTTCGACTCCCACCTCGCGCTCGTGCGCGCCGGCCTCGGCATCGCGCTCGTGCCGCGGTTGGGCCGCTCGCCCGTCGACGGCGATCTGGTCGCCGTCCCCGCCCACGACCCGGTGCCGACGCGCGACATCGTCGCCCTGCACCGGCGCACCATGGCCGACTCCCCCGCCGTCCAGGCCGTCATCGAGCGCCTGGCGAGATAGTCCGACACACCAGCGCCCTTGGCAGGCCGCCCGAAGGGCGCTGGTGTGTCGGACTATCCACTCAGAAGAGGGCGGAGGCCAGCTGCTGGCGACCCCGGAGCACCCGGGCATCGTCGTTGCCGACCGCGGCGAAGAGGCCCAGCAGGTGCTCGCGAGCCGCCGTGCGGTCGTCACCGGAGGTGCGTCGCACCAGATCGACCAGCCGGGCGAACGCAGCGTCGACGTCGCCGCCGAGCAGGTCGAGGTCGGCGACCAGGGTCTGGGCGTCGACGTCGTCGGGAGCAGCATCGGCTGCCGCGCGGGCGGACGACGGGTCGACGGCGCTGGTGCGGGCCAGGACGGTGGCCATCGCCAGGCCGGCGGCGGCCTCGGCATCGGCGGGGTTGGCGGCCAGCAGCTTCTGGTACTCCGCGACCGCCAGGTCGTAGTCGCCGGCACCCAGGGCGTCCTCGGCGGGCGCGTAGCGCGGGTCGACGTACTCCTCCGCAGCGACGCCGTCCTCGGCGGGCACGGCTGCACTGCGAGGCTGGTGGCGTCCGGTCATCCCCTGGGCGGTCAGCTGCTGCATCACCTGCGTCAGCGCGGCGCGCAGCTCCTCGATCGGGACGACGTCCTGGAAGAGCGGCGCCGGCCGCCCGTCGAGCACGGCGACGACCAGCGGGATCGAGGGGATCTGCATGGCCTGGGCGATGCCGGGGGCTGCGTCGATGTCGACCAGGCCGACGAGGAAGCGGCCCTCGAACTCGCCCGAGAGCAGCGCGAGGTCGTCGGCGAGGTCGCCGCTCTCGGGCATCCGGGTGCGGGAGTAGAAGGCGAGCAGCACCGGCGCCGTCATCGACGCCTCGATGGTGGCCTGGAAGTTGTCCTCGGTCACGTCGAGCGCGTACGACGAGCCGCCGGCGGCGGGCGCTCCGGCGGATCCGGGGGCGGCGGCACTCGACGAGGCACTCGACGGGGCGGGAGCGGGGCGCTTGAGCGCCGAGAGGTCGATCGCGCCCGGGCGGGAGAACGGCTGCTGCGTCATGGTCCTATCCTCCCCGATCCGGGTGCGCGACCGGTCAGGAGGTCCCGAGCGAGGCTGCCTTGACGGCGTCGTAGAACTCCTGGATCGCCGGTGCGATGCGGGCCAGCTCGACGTACGGCACGCCGGAGGCGGAGCCGTCGACGTAGGCGAACTCGATCGCGCCGCCCATCATCGACCCGCGCATCAGCACCGGCACGCCCGCGGCGACCGAGGCCTCGCAGGCCGCGTCGAGGTCGTCGACACCGAAGCAGAGGTGGTGCAGCCCCGGTCCGTGCGCGGCGAGGAACTCCGCGTGGATCCCCGGCCCGGCGACCGGCCGGATCAACTCGAGCTGCAGGTCGGCGGCGTAACCGAGGGAGACGTCGAGGGTCATCTCGACCGGCTCTCCCCGCAGGGTCGTCTCGTCGGCCGGGAAGACGATGCCCTCCATCCGCGTCCAGGCGCCGACACCGAACTGCTCGCTGAGCAGCCGCTCGGTGGCGTCGAGGTCGTCGCTCACCCAGGCGAGCTGGATGACGGGGCCGGAGGCGATGGGGCTGCTGGTCATGACCGGCAGCGTAGGGCGCTCAGTCGCCGGCGAGGAGACGATCGGCCGCGGCGTAGGGGTCGGTCGTGCCGGCGACGACCTGACGCGCGAGGTCGTCGAGCCCGGCGCGCCCCACGTCGCCCCACCGCCGACGCAGCTCGGTGAGGGCGATCGTCTCGATCTCGGTGCGCGCCCGGCGCACCCGGCGCCGGTCCAGCTCGCCGCTCGACTCGAGCCAGGCGCGGTGGCGGTCGATCTCGACGACCACCTCGTCGAGGCCGAGCTTCTTCTGAGCGATCGCGGTGAGCACCGGCGGGCGCCAGGCTCCCTCGGAGCGCTCGGAGAGCGTCATCATCGAGCGCAGGTCGCGGCGCACCTGCTCGGCTCCGTCGCGGTCGGCCTTGTTGACGACGTACAGGTCGCCGATCTCGAGGATGCCGGCCTTGGCGGCCTGGATGCCGTCGCCCATGCCCGGCGCGAGGAGCACCAGGGTGGTGTCGGCCTGGCCGGCGATCTCGACCTCGCTCTGACCGACACCGACCGTCTCGACGACGACGACGTCGTACCCGGCCGCGTCGAGCACGCGGATCGCCTGCGGCGTGCTCCACGCCAGGCCGCCGAGGTGGCCGCGCGAGGCCATCGAGCGGATGAAGACGTCCGGGTCGCTGTCGTGGTCCTGCATCCGGATCCGGTCGCCCAGCAGGGCGCCGCCGGAGAACGGCGAGCTCGGGTCCACCGCGAGCACGGCGACCCGCCTGCCGACCGAGCGCAGCTCGGCGACCAGGGCGTTGGTCGAGGTGGACTTGCCGACCCCCGGGGAGCCGGTGATGCCGACGACGTGGGCCCGCCCGGCGTGCGGCGCGAGCGCCGCCATCACCTCACGCAGCAGCGGCGACTCGTCCTCGACCAGCGAGATCAGCCGGGCGACCGCCCGGACCTCGCCGCCCAGGGCACGGGCGACGAGGTCGGGGACGGGTTCAGCTCGTCGGGACACGCACGATCAGCGCGTCGCCCTGGCCGCCGCCGCCGCACAGGGCCGCGGCGCCCACGCCGCCACCGCGACGCTTGAGCTCGAGGGCGAGGTGCAGCACGACGCGGGCACCCGACATGCCGACCGGGTGGCCGAGCGCGATCGCGCCGCCGTTGACGTTGACCTTGGACTCGTCGAGGCCCAGGCTGCGCGCGGACTCGATGCCGACGGCAGCGAAGGCCTCGTTGAACTCCACCAGGTCGAGGTCGGTCGGGGCGATGCCCTCCTTGGCGCACGCCTTGGCGGTCGCGTTGGCCGGCTGCATCTGCAGGGTCGAGTCGGGGCCGGCGACCATGCCGTGCGCACCGATCTCGGCGAGCCACTCCAGACCGAGCTCCTCGGCCTTGGCCTTGCTCATCACGACGACCGCGCAGGCGCCGTCGGAGATCTGCGAGGAGGAGCCGGCCGTGATGCTGCCCTCCTTGGCGAACGCCGGGCGCAGCTTGCCGAGCGACTCGGCGGTGGTGTCGCCGCGCACGCCCTCGTCGGCGGTGATGACGATCGGGTCGCCCTTGCGCTGCGGGATCGAGACCGGGACGACCTCGTCGTCGAAGACGCCGTTCTTCCAGGCGGCCGCGGCCTTCTGGTGCGACTGGGCAGCGAACTCGTCCTGCTCCTCGCGGGAGAGGTTGATGCCGGCGGCGTTGCACGCCTCGGTCAGACCGCCCATCGCCTGCTGCGTGGCCTGGTCGAAGAGCGCGTCGTAGGCCATCGAGTCGACCAGCTTGGCGTCGCCGAACTTGATGCCCTCGCGCGACTTGGGCAGGAAGTGGGGAGCGTTGGTCATCGACTCCATGCCGCCGGCCACGATGATGTCGGCCTCGCCGGCACGGATCATCTGGTCGGCGGTCGCGATGGCGTTGAGGCCCGAGAGACAGACCTTGTTGATGGTGATCGAGGGCACCTGCATCGGCAGGCCGCCGGCGATGCCGGCCGCGCGGGCGGGGTTCTGCCCCGCGCCGGCCAGGATGACCTGACCCATGATCAGGTAGTCGACCTGGTCACCGCTCACGCCGGCCTTGTCGAGCGCTCCCTTGATGGCCACGCCACCGAGGTCCGCGGCGGACAGGTCCTTGAACCCACCGCTCAGGCGACCGATCGGGGTGCGGGCACCGGCAACGATGACGCTGGGCGACTGCGTGGAGTCGGACATGGGTTCCTCCAAGGGTGGCGTGGGGCCGAACGCCGCCACATTACTCACGAGTCACTTACGGCGCGAGGGGTCGCGACGAGCCGCCGGTGAGGCACACGTCACAACCTGCGCCTGTGCGTTGTGGCCGGGGCCTGCGGCGTACGACGATGGCGCCATGAGCGCAGCCCTCGAGATCCCCGACCACCTCTTCACCGCCATCGACCACGTCGGCATGGCCGTGCCCGACCTGGACGAGGCGATCGCCTTCTACCGCGACACGTTCGGCATGACGGTGGCCCACGAGGAGGTCAACGAGGAGCAGGGCGTGCGCGAGGCGATGATGGCCGTCGGCACCTCCGGCTCCTGCGTGCAGCTGCTCGCGCCGCTGAACGACGCGTCCACGATCGCGAAGTACATCGACCGCAACGGCCCCGGCTGCCAGCAGGTCGCCTATCGCGTCACCGACGTCGAGCAGGTCAGCGCGATCCTGCGCGAGCGCGGGCTGCGCCTGCTCTACGACGCTCCGAAGCGCGGCACCTCGGACTCGCGGATCAACTTCGTGCACCCCAAGGACGCCGGCGGCGTCCTGGTCGAGCTGGTCGAGCCCGCAGCCGCTGCCCACTGAGGTGGCGGTCGGCGCCGTGCTGACCAGTCACTGAGACCTCACCCACATCGCTCGCGCCGGGAGGTTACTCACCGGTATCTTTCGGGCGGTTCAGCCCGACCCCGCAACGAGGAGACCCCGTGCAGCACATCTTGGATGCCGTCCTGGCCGAGGACGCGACGTCGCAGGACTTCGCCAACCTCGCCCTGCCCGAGTCCTACCGCGCCGTCACGGTGCACAAGGACGAGGTCGACATGTTCGAGGGCGTGCCCTCGAGGGACAAGGACCCCCGCCAGTCGCTGCACCTCGATGAGGTCGCGATGCCCGAGCTCGGTCCCGGCGAGGCGCTGGTGGCCGTGATGGCGTCGGCGATCAACTACAACACCGTGTGGACC
>WLIH01000105.1 GCA_009702305.1 Actinomycetota bacterium
ACGCCAGGCACGTCAGGTCCTTTTGATTTCAAGGAGTACCAATGCCCAAGATTCTGGAGTTCGACGAGCACGCCCGACGCGCCCTCGAGCGCGGCGTGGACGCCCTCGCCAACACCGTGAAGGTGACGCTCGGCCCCAAGGGCCGCTACGTCGTCCTCGACAAGAAGTGGGGCGCGCCGACCATCACGAACGACGGTGTGACCGTCGCCCGCGAGATCGAGCTGGACGACCCGTTCGAGAACCTCGGCGCACAGCTGTGCAAGGAGGTCGCCACCAAGACCAACGACGTCGCCGGTGACGGCACGACCACGGCCACCGTCCTGGCACAGGCCATGGTCCACGAGGGCCTGCGCGCCGTCGCGGCCGGCTACAACCCGATGGGCATCAAGCGCGGCATGGACCTCGCCACCGCTGCCGTCGGCGACGCGCTGCGCGACGCCGCGCGCGAGGTCGAGTCCCGCGAGGACATGGCCTCGGTCGCCACCATCTCGAGCCGCGACAAGCACATCGGCGACCTGCTCGCCGAGGCCTTCGACAAGGTCGGCAAGGACGGCGTGATCACCGTCGAGGAGTCCAACACCATGGGCACCGAGCTGGAGTTCACGGAGGGCATGCAGTTCGACAAGGGCTACATCTCGCAGTACTTCGTGAGCGACCCGGAGCGCATGGAGGCCGTCCTCGACGACCCCTACATCCTGCTGCACCAGGGCAAGATCTCGGCGATCGCCGATCTGCTCCCGCTGCTGGAGAAGGTCATCGCCGCCGGCAAGCCGCTCTTCATCCTCGCCGAGGACGTCGACGGCGAGGCGCTCTCGACGCTGGTCGTCAACAAGATCCGCGGCACCTTCAACGCCGTGGCGGTGAAGGCTCCGGCCTTCGGCGACCGTCGCAAGGCGATGATGCAGGACATCGCGACGCTGACCGGAGGCCAGGTCGTGGCCCCCGAGGTCGGGCTCAAGCTCGACCAGGTCGGCCTCGAGGTGCTGGGCCAGGCCCGACGCGTCGTCGTCACCAAGGACAACACCACGATCGTCGACGGCGCCGGCGACTCGGCCGAGGTCGAGGGTCGCGTCAACCAGATCAAGGCCGAGATCGACAACACCGACTCCGACTGGGACCGCGAGAAGCTCCAGGAGCGTCTCGCCAAGCTCGCCGGCGGCGTGTGCGTGATCAAGGTCGGCGCGGCCACCGAGGTCGAGCTCAAGGAGAAGAAGCACCGCATCGAGGACGCCGTCTCCGCGACGCGTGCCGCGATCGAGGAGGGCATCGTCGCCGGTGGCGGCTCCGCCCTCATCCACGCGGTGTCGGTCCTCGAGGGCGACCTCGGTCTGACCGGTGACGAGGCCATCGGCGTGCGCATCGTGCGCAAGGCCGCCGACGAGCCGCTGCGCTGGATCGCCGAGAACGGCGGCATCAACGGCTACGTCGTCATCACCAAGGTGCGCGAGCTCGGTGTCGGTCACGGCTACAACGCCGCCACCGAGGAGTACGGCGACCTGGTCGCCCAGGGCGTCCTGGACCCGGTCAAGGTCACCCGCTCCGCGCTGGTCAACGCCACCTCGATCGCAGCGATGCTGCTGACGACCGAGACGCTGATCGTCGAGAAGCCCGAGGAGGAGGAGCCCGCCGCGGCCGCCTCCGGCCACGGGCACGGCCACGGTCACTGATCGACGCTGGTCGACGCTGATCGACGGCAGCACCTGCAGCATCCACGGCACCCGCTCGGACCTCGGTCCGGGCGGGTGTCGTGCGTCCGGGTCGGCTCAGCGGGGGTAGACGTCGCGCACGATGGTGAGCAGCGCGGCGACCAGCAGCCGGTGCACGTCGCTGCGCTCCAGGGTGCCGGCGACCAGCCACTGCCGGGTGGAGGCCTTGGCCAGCCCGCCGAAGGCGACGACGAGGGCGCGCAGCCGGGCGACGTCGGGGTCCGCGGACAGCCCGATCGCCTCGATCAGACGGTCGGCCACGACCTCGTCGGCCTCGCGCATGATCGCGGCGACGTCCGGGTCGGACCCGGGGCCGCCGACGCTGATGGTGGCGACCCAGGTGTTGCGGTGGCGCCAGATGCCCTCGAGCCAGCGGTCGAGGACGACCTCGACGGTCGCCTCCAGCGAGCCGCTCGGCAGCCCGGCGGGGGAGAGCGGCGGGATGAAGTAGAGCCGCCGCAGCACCTCGAGGTAGAGGGTGCGCTTGGTGCCGAAGTAGTGGTGGACGAGCGGGCGGGCCACGCCGGCGGCGACCGCGATCTCGGCGGTGCTCACGTCGTGGTGCGGCCGCTCCTCGAACAGTCGCGTGGCGCACACCAGGATCTGCTCGCGGCGCTCGGTGGCGTCCATGCGAGGCGGCGAGGAGGCTCCGGACGCTGTTGACACGAAGTCAACTCTAGCGGCCAGGCGACGTAACCTACGTCACACCAGGTCGTTGACGCGGTGTCAAGAGGCTCGGTAGCGTCCGGCCCGCCCGTCCCCCCAGCGATCGGTCGTCCCCCATGGCCCAGGCAGCCGGCGTCACCCTCGTGACCCGCCCCCTCGTGCCCGTCGGCCGCTTGTTCGCCTTCGCCCTCGAGGTCCTGCGCGCGATGGTGCAGCGGCCCTTCCAGTGGCGCGAGCTCAGCGACCAGGCGTGGTTCGTCACGCGGGTCTCGCTGCTGCCGGCGATGGCGATCACGATCCCCTTCGGCGCCGTGCTCTCCCTGCAGATCGGCTCGCTCTTCAACCAGCTCGGCGCCAAGTCCTTCACGGGAGCCGCCGCCGTGACCGGCATCGTCCAGCAGGCCGCCCCGATCGCGACGGTCGTCATCGTCGCGGGAGCGGCGGGCACGGCGGTCGCCGCCGACCTCGGCTCCCGCAAGATCCGCGAGGAGCTCGACGCGCTCGAGGTGCTCGGCATCTCGCCGATCCAGCGCCTCGTGGTGCCGCGGGTGCTCGCGATGGCGCTGGTCGCGGTGCTGCTCAACGGCATCGCGACGGCGGTCGGCACCGGCGGCGCCTACGCGTTCAACGTCATGGTGCAGGGCGGCTCCCCGGGCGCCTACGTACACGCCTTCACCGCCCTGGCCCAGCTGCCCGACCTCTACGTCGGCGAGCTCAAGGCGTTCGTCTTCGGACTGATCGCCGGCATCGTCGCGGCCTACCAGGGGGTCAACGCCAAGGGCGGCCCCCAGGGCGTGGGCGACGGTGTCAACCAGTCGGTCGTGGTGTCCTTCGTGCTCCTCTTCGTCGCCAACGCGATCATCACGGCCGTCTACTACCAGCTCGTCCCGCCGAAGGGGCTCTGAGATGGCCCTCCTCGACGCGCCTGCCGGAGCCGCCCGAGCGGCGTACGGCGTGCTGGCCGAGCTCGGCGACCAGGTGGCGTTCTACGGCCGCAGCCTGGCCGGCACGCCGCGTGCGGTGACCCGCTACCGTCGCGAGATCCTGCGGCTGCTCGCCGAGGTGAGCCTCGGCCGGGGCGCACTCGTGCTGGTGGCCGGGACGCTCGGCATCATCGTCTTCGAGGTGTTCGCCGTCGGCAGCGTCGTCGGTCTGGTCGGCTACCAGGGCCTGCGCCAGGTCGGCATCGAGCCCTACGTCGGCTTCCTGTCGGCCTACTTCAACACCCGCGAGGTGGCGCCGCTGGTCGCGGCCAACGCCCTCGTCGCGACCGTCGGCGCCGGCTTCACCGCGCAGCTCGGGGCGATGCGGATCAGCGAGGAGATCGACGCGGTCGAGGTGATGGCCATCCCGTCGGTGCCCTACCTGGTCAGCACCCGGGTCGTGGCGTCGTTCATCGCGATCATCCCGCTCTACCTGGTCGGTCTGGTCGGCACGTACGCCGCGACCCAGGCCGTCTCGATCCACTACTACGGCCTCACCGGCGGCACCTACGACCACTACTTCACGCTGTTCCTGCCGCCGATCGACATCCTCTACTCGTTCGGCAAGGTGCTGGTCTTCTCGGTGATCCTCACCCTGGTGTGCTGCTACTACGGGTTCAACGCGCGCGGTGGTCCGGCCGGCGTCGGTGTCGCCGTCGGGCGTGCGGTGCGCCTGGCCACGGTGCTGATCGTGGTCTCCGACTTCTTCCTCAGCCTGGCGCTGTGGGGCTCCACGACCACCGTGCGGATCGCGGGCTGACGTGCGTGCCCACGCCCGTCCGCTGCTCGGACTCGTCTATCTGCTCACGGTCGCGCTGCTGATCGGGCTCAGCGTGCAGGTCTATCGCAAGGCGATGCCGTGGCAGCGGGCCGCGGCCGTCGAGATCGAGACCCGCCAGCCGGGTCTCGAGCTCAATCCGCAGTCCGACGTGAAGTTCCAGGGTGTGCGGGTCGGCGAGGTCCGTGAGGTCACCTCCGACGGCACCCACGCCACCGTGCGGCTCGCGATCGACCCCGACCGGCTCGACCTGATCCCGGCCGACGTCGACGCCATGATCGTGCCGAAGACCCTCTTCGGCGAGAAGTTCGTCGACCTGCGCGCGCCCGCGGGCTCCGGCAGTGAGCGCCTCGCCGACGGCGACCGGATCGAGCAGTCGCAGACCTCGGTCGAGCTCGGCATGATCTTCGACCGACTGGTGCCGCTGCTCGAGACGCTCGACCCGGCTCAGCTCTCGACCCTGCTCGGATCCCTGGCCGAAGCGCTCGACGGTCGCGGTGCCGAGCTGGCCGCGACCCTGCGCACGACCCGGTCCTTCCTCCGCGCGATCGACCCGTCGCTCGGCACCCTGGTGCACGACCTGCGCCAGCTCGCCACGACTGCCGACGTGTACGCCGACGCGGCACCCGACCTGATCCGCGTCCTCGACGACTCGGCCACGATCAGCACGCAGGACCTCGTGCCCCACGAGCAGGACCTGGCCGCCCTCCTGGACGGCGTCACCGACACGGCGACCACCACCGAGGACGTGCTGCGCGAGAACGCCGGCCACCTGGTCGCCCTCACCGGGCGCAGCCGTCCGGTGCTCGAGCTGCTCGACACCTACGCCGAGGTCGTGCCGTGTGTGCTCGAGGCCCTCCGCCTCGGCAACAACCTCGGCAACCAGGCGGCCGGGGTGCGCGGACCGATGATCGGGCTCTCCATCGACATGGTCGTCCAGCGGGACCCCTACACCTATCCCGACGACCTCCCGGACGCGCCCGACTCCGACACGAACGTCGCCAACCTGCCCGACTTCGTGCCGAGCTGGGACCCGCACTGCCCCCGACTGCCGGAGCGGCTGAAGAGCATCGTCGAGGCGGCGCCGTACTCCCTGCAGCCCTACGGCCAGGCGGTGCCGCCCGGCCGCGACGTCGACCGTCCGTTGCCGACGCTCCCGACCGCTGCACCGGCAGCGGGTGCGCTCGCCGAGGCCCGCACCGCCCTGGCCCGGGCCGTCGCCGCGCAGGGACTCGGCGTGCCCGCCTCCGACGTGCCGGACTACGCGACCCTGCTCGTGCTGCCGCTGGTCAGCGAGGGCGAGGTGCTGGTGCGATGAGGACGGCCCCCGACACCGGTGACCGGCGCATCCCCAGCGGGGTCGCGCGACGCAGCCGGATCCCCTCCTCCGCGTGGAAGATGCTCGTCTTCACCGCCGTGACGCTCGTGCTGCTCGGGGTGCTCGGCACCCTCATCGGCAACGTCTCGTTCGTCGAACGACGCACGTTCTACGCCACCTTCACCGACGTGACCGGTGTGCTCCAGGGCGACCGGGTCCGACTCTCCGGGGTGGAGGTCGGCAGCGTCACCGAGATCGAGCTCAGCGCCGCCGACGACGGTCGCCAGCACGCCCGGATCGCCTTCACCGTGCGCGACGGCGTGCCGGTCTACCGCTCCGCCCACCTCGAGCTGCGCTTCGAGAACATCGTCGGTCAGCGCTACCTCGCCATCGAGGAGGAGCCGGGCGACGGTGCGCAGATGGCCGAGGGAGAGACCTTCCCGGTCGCCCAGACCTCGCCGGCCCTGAGCCTGACCCAGCTCTTCAACGGCTTCCAGCCGCTGCTGCGGGCGCTCGACCCCGAGCAGACCAACCGGCTGTCCTTCCAGATGGTGCGCGCCTTCCAGGGCGAAGCCGGTACCTTCGCGGCGCTGCTCGACGACACGGCGTCGCTCACCTCGACCATCGCCGACAAGGATCAGGTGATCGGAGAGGTCGTCGCCAACCTCAACTCCGTGCTGACGACGGTCGGGCGTCGTGACCAGGAGCTCACGGCGCTGATCGTCCGCTTCCGCGACCTGATGACCGGGCTCTCGGGTGATCGCGACACCATCTCCGCGGCACTGCCCGACCTCGCCGACCTGCTCGACGGCACAGCGGGGCTGATCGGCGACGTGCGCGCGCCGCTGGCCGAGACCATCTCGGGTCTCGCGAAGGTCGCCCACGAGCTCGGCGTACGCCGTGCGGTGCTGGAGGACTCGTTGCAGCTGCTCCCGCAGAAGTTGCGCCTGATGGCGCGCACCGGCTCGTACGGGTCCTACTTCAACTTCTACGTGTGCGGTGCCGAGGTCCGGGTCAACGTGCTCGGCGGGACGATGTACCTCGGCACTCCGGGCGTCGCATCCAACGAGCGTGACAGCGTCTGCGCGAAGGCGGACGGGCCGTGACGCCGCGCCGCGCGTTCACCGAGCGCGACCCCGTGCCGATCGCGGTCGTGGGGCTGCTGCTCATCGCCCTGCTGCTGGCGGTGACCACCCAGTGGCGCCGGCTGCCGTTCATCGACGACAGCGTGGCCTACGAGGCGGTCTTCACCGATGCCAGCGGCCTGGTCGTCGGCGAGGAGGTCCGGATCGCCGGCATCAAGGTCGGCGCCGTCCGCAACATCGAGCTCGACGGCGCCCAGGTGATCGTCGAGTTCACGGTGTCGGGGGTCGACCTCGGTGGCGCGACCCAGGCCGGCATCGAGGTCAAGAGCCTGCTCGGTCAGCACTACCTCAGCGTCACGCCGGCCGGGGAGGGTGCGATGGCGGAGGGTGACCGGATCCCGCTCGAGCGCACCGCGACCCCGCTCAACATCGTGCCGGCGTTCAACCGGCTCGCCGAGCAGACGGCGGCCATCGACACCGACCAGGTGGCGCAGGCCTTCGACGCCCTGGCCGACACGCTGCAGCAGACCGCGCCCGAGATGCAGGGCGCGCTGAGCGGCCTGTCGCGGCTCTCGCGCTCGGTCTCCACGCGCGACGAGCAGATCCGCGAGCTCTTCGACCGCGCCGCCGACGTGTCCGGTGTCGTCGCCGCCCGGGACACCGAGCTGGGGGAGCTGCTCACCGCCTCCGACGAGGTGCTGGCCGTGCTCGCGCAGCGGCGCACCACGATCCGGCGCATCATCGGCGGCACCGTCGACCTCGCCACCGAGCTGGAGGGGCTGGTCGACGACAACCGGCGCACCCTCGGCCCGGCGTTGCGCGACCTCGGCACCGTGCTCGATGTGCTGCGCGACAACCTCGACAACCTCGACGAGGTGCTCACCGTCGCTGCGACCTACGCCCGCGAGTTCACCAACGTCGGCGGCACCGGTCCGTGGTTCGACGCGAGCCTGAAGCTGCCGCGGGGCGCCGCGGTCTGCAGCACCGGCGACTCGACCGCGACGCTCGGGGGACTGCTCGACCCGATCCTGAGTCAGGTCAACCAGGCGGTCAACGGCAGCAGCACGCCGTGCCTGCCGCTCGGCCCGGCCGTGTCCTCGCGGCTCGAGGACGAGCTGCCCGTGCCCGGGTCAGACGAGGGGAGTCGACGATGAGACGCCTGGTCGTGGCGGTGCTCGGGCTCGCGCTGGTCGCCGCCGCCC
>WLIH01000106.1 GCA_009702305.1 Actinomycetota bacterium
GGGCCGCGGGTCGGCTGCCAGCATGTACGACGGGAGCTCGCGCACGCGAGTCTGGTCCCACGGCCTGGTCCAGCCCAGGTAGTCGAAGAGCCGGGCGATGATGCCGCCGGTGAAGCCCCACAGGATGACGTCGCGCTCGGGTCCGATCAGGAAGCCGGGGCTCTCGAAGCCGCGCGGGTGACGCACCTGCACCCGGTTGTCCGGGTCGAGCAGGTGGCTGATCGGCACCTGGTGGATCGCGTGCACCTCCTCGCGGCTGGCGATGCGCACCTCGCCGGGTCGGGCCCACCAGCCGAGGATCGGCGTCACCGCGAAGTTGCTGGGTGGCAGCCAGAGCTCGGGCAGCCGGCCGAACACCTCGACCGACGCCGGATCGAGCCCGACCTCCTCCTCGGCCTCGCGCAGCGCCGCCTGCTCGACGCTCTCTCCCGCATCCAGCGAGCCGCCGGGGAAGGACACCTGACCCGGGTGGGAGCGCATGTCGTGGGCACGCTCGGTGAGCAGCAGCTCGCCGCCGTCGGCCCCGTCCGCGAACAGGATCAGCACCGCGCCCGGCCGGGCACTGCCGTCGGCCGGCGGCACGAACTTGGTCAGGTGGTCGGCCGAGATCGACGCGGCGCCCGCCTGCACGGGCGCCAGCCAGTCGGGGATCACAGGTCCAGACCCAGGTGCTCGTCGACGAGGCCGACCAGCTCGTCGGCCGAGGTCACGCCACCGGTGTGTTGGCCCACGACCTCGCCGTCAGCGTCGACGAAGGCGAGGTAGGGCAGCCCACGGACGCCGACGAACTGGTCGGTCTCCTGCAGGTCGCCGCCCGGGTCGGCCAGCATCGGGAAGGTCACGCCGCGCTTCGCGACCTGCTCGAGCGCGACGCCGGGGTAGAGGTCGAGGTAGTCGATGCCGAGGACCGGCACGGCGTCGCCGTGCTGCTCGTAGAAGTCCTGCAGCGCCGGCATCTCGATGCGGCACGCCGTGCAGTTGGACGCCCAGAAGCTGATGATCATCGGGCCCTCCAGACTGGACAGGTCGACGTCCTCGCCGCCGCCCAGGCACGGCAGCGTGACCGCGGGCAGCGCCGTGCTCGCCGCGCCCGGCACGCACGGCTCCAGCCCGGTCTCGGCGCGCAGCGACTGCAGCTCGGGGGTGTCGACCTCGATGTCGGAGGGCTGGGGCGCGACCAGCGACGGTGCACCCGAGCAGGCGGCGAGCAGCAGCGAGGCGAGCGCCAGGCCCACCGCGCGCAGCCCCGTCACGCCCGCCCCTCGGTCTTGACCAGCGCGGCCGCGGCGACCGGATCGGTCGGTCCCTCGCCGTACGCCGGGCACCACCGCGCGACCGGGCAGGCGCCGCAGGCGGGCTTCTGCGCGTGGCAGATCCGGCGCCCGTGCCAGATCAGGTGGTGGCTGAGCATCGTCCAGTCGCGTCGGGGGAAGAGCGCCCCGACCGCGTGCTCGACCTTGACCGGGTCGGTCTCGTCGGTGAGGCCGAAGCGGCGCGAGAGCCGGCCGAAGTGCGTGTCGACCGTGATGCCGGGCACGCCGAAGGCGTTGCCGAGCACGACGTTGGCGGTCTTGCGGCCCACGCCGGGCAGCTTCACCAGGTCGACGAGGCGCGGCGGCACCTGTCCGCCGTGCTCCTCGACCAAGGCGGCGCTGAGCTTGAGCAGCGATTCGGTCTTGGCGCGGAAGAACCCGAGCGGACCGATGATCTCCTCGAGCCGCTCGCGGTCGGCGGCCGCCATCGCCGCGGCGTCGGGGTAGGCCGCGAAGAGCGTGGGCCGCACCGCGTTGACCCGCTTGTCGGTGGTCTGAGCCGACAGCACGGTCACCACGAGCAGCTCGAAGGGCGAGTCGAAGTCGAGCTCGCAGCGGGCGTCGGGGTAGCGCTCGGCGAGCGCGCGGTCGATCTTGCGGGCACGGCGGACGAGTCCGGTCGGGGTCTCGTCGGGGGGCACCGGCACAGCGTACGAGACCCCGCCGACAGCCCCGACGGCCCGATCGAGGGCGCGTCGAGGGGACCGGTGATGCGTGTGATCAATTCCACTGGATAGGATCCATCCGTACGCCTGCGTCCCGCGGGCACGATCCAGGAGGTCCCGTGGACAACGACGTACTCCGTCAGGCGCCGCTGTTCAGCGCCCTCGACGACGAGGCCGCCTCCGCGCTGCACGCGTCGATGTCCGAGACGCGCCTGCGGCGCGGCGAGGTGCTCTTCCACGAGGGCGACTCCGGCGACAAGCTCTATATCTGCCTCGAGGGCAAGGTGAAGCTCGGCCGCACCTCCGCCGACGGTCGGGAGAACCTCCTGGCGATCCTCGGCCCCGGTCAGATGTTCGGCGAGCTCTCGCTCTTCGACCCGGGTCCGCGCTCGGCCACCGTGACCGCCGTGACGGACGCGACCTTCGCCTCGCTGTCCCACGAGGACCTGCTGCGCTGGCTCGACGGTCGTCCGATCGTGGCCCACGGCCTGCTGACCCAGCTCGCCAGCCGGCTGCGCAAGGCCAACGACGTGGTCGCCGACCTGGTCTTCTCCGACGTCCCCGGCCGGGTCGCCAAGGCGCTGCTCGACCTCGCCGACCGTTTCGGTCGCACCGCCGACGACGGCGTGCACGTGCACCACGACCTCACCCAGGAGGAGCTCG
Source organism: Actinomycetota bacterium (assembly GCA_009702305.1). GTDB lineage: Bacteria > Actinomycetota > Actinomycetes > Propionibacteriales > Nocardioidaceae > Nocardioides. Next base: position 2,642 of record WLIH01000106.1, read on the forward strand.
CCCAGCTGGTCGGCGCCTCCCGCGAGACGGTCAACAAGGCGCTCGCCGACTTCGCCGCCCGCGGCTGGCTGCGCCTGGAGCCCCGCTCGGTCGTCATCATGGACGTCGAGCGACTCTCGCGCCGCGCCCGCTGACTCCCCGCTGAGGCTCGCCCCCGGTCACCGGCGGGCGAGGAAGGCGAGCTGGGCCCGCACCGACCACTCGGCCGCGCCCCACAGGGACTCGTCGACGTCGGCGTACACGATCTCGACGACCTGGCGGGCCAGGGTCTCGTCGTCCGCGTCGGGCCGAGCGACCCCGAGCCGACCCAGCGCGGCCTCGACCTGGGTGAGCCGCTGACGCCGGTGCACCAGGTAGTGCTCCAGGGTGCCGAGCGCGTCGTCGAGCACCGGGCCGTGGGCGGGGTAGAGGACGTCCACCTCGCCGCCCGTCGCGAGGGCGCGCATCCGCTCGATCGAGTCGAAGTAGGCGCCCAGCTGGCCATCGGGATGGGCGACGACGGTGGTGCCACGCCCGAGCACCATGTCGCCGGTGAGCAGCGCCCGCTCCGCCGGCAGCAGCAGCGAGATCGAGTCCGCCGTGTGGCCGGGCGTGGTCAGCACCCGCACCTGCAGACCGTCGACGTCGAGCAGCTCCTCGTCGGCCAGGGGGTCCGCGCCGACGCAGTACGCCGGGTCGAGAGCCCGCACCGCACAGCCCTTGCGCTCGGCGAGGTCGCGCGCGACCTCGGAGTGGTCGAAGTGATGGTGGGTGAGCAGCACGACGGCGACGTCCCCGCTCTGCTCGTCGAGCAGGTCGACGTGACCGTCCTGGATCGGTCCGGGGTCGACGACGATCGAGCGCGACGACCCCGGCTCGCGCAGCACCCAGGTGTTGGTGCCGTCGAGGGTCATCATCCCGGGGTTGGGGGCCACCAGGCAGCGAGCCCGGTCACCGTAGGTCCCGCCGGCGAAGAGCCCCTCGCTCATGCGCGCCGCCTCGCCGCCACCAGGGGCCGCAGCCGGTCGGGCATCGAGAGCGTGAAGCCGTCGTCGAGCGGCTCGACGCTGGGGGTGAACATCGCGACCGAGCGCGACGCCGCCACCTCGAGCACGTCCTCCGGGGTCGCGAACTCGCCGACCTCGAGGCAGGTGAGGTATGTCGGCGGCATCAGCGCGAGCTCGCCGACGTCGGCCTGCTCGGCCGCGTGCCGGGCGGGCAGCCACGTGACCGAGGACGACTCGGTCGAGACGTCGCGGGTGACCTGGCCCTCGGGCAGCCTCGCGACGAAGAACCACGTGCTGTAGCGCTTCGGCTCGAAGACCGGTGTCAGCCACGCGTCCCAGACCCCGAGCAGGTCGGTGCGCAGCACGAGCCCGCGCTGGTTGAGGAAGTCGCTCAGCGACAGCTCGCGGGTCTCGAGGGCGACCCGGTCGGCCTCCCAGTCGTCGGCGGTGGTGTCCGCGACGACCGCTTCGTCCGACGGCCCGGCCAGCAGCACCCCGGACTCCTCGAACGTCTCGCGCACCGCCGCGCACACCAGCGCACGGGCGGTCTCCTCGTCGCAGCCCATCCGGGCGGCCCACGCGGCCGGCGGTGGACCCGCCCAGGCGACGGCTGCGTCGAAGTCGCGCGGGTCGACACCGCCGCCGGGGAAGACGGCCATGCCGCCGGCGAAGTCCATCGAGACCTGGCGTCGCAGCAGGTAGACGTCCGGGCCGTGCTCGGAGGGACGCATCAGCACGACCGTGGCGGCGTTGCGCGGCTCGACGGGCGTGCGTACGCCGTCGGCGTACTCCTGCGCGACGCTCACCACGTGCTCGGGCAGCGGCACCGGGGGCAGCGGGATGCGCATGCTCAGACTTCGACCATGATCTCGACCTCGACGGGCGCGTCGAGGGGCAGCACCGCGACACCGACCGCCGAGCGGGCGTGGATGCCGGCGTCGCCGAAGACGTGACCGAAGAGCTCGGAGGCGCCGTTGGCCACGCCCGGCTGGCCGGAGAAGTCCGGGGTCGAGGCGACGAACACGACGACCTTGACGATGCGGCGCACGAGCGCGAGGTCGCCGATCTCGGCCTTGACCGCCGCGAGCGCGTTGAGCGCGCACTGCTGCGCGCAGGCGTAGGCCTCCTCCGCGGTGACCTCGGCGCCGACCTTGCCGACGGCCATCAGCTCGCCCGAGCGCATCGGCAGCTGTCCGGAGGTGAAGACGTGCTGGCCCGACCGCACCGCCGGCACGTAGGCCGCCACCGGCTTCGCGACCTCGGGGACCGCGTGGCCGAGCTCGGCCAGGCGCTCCTCGGGGGTGGCCATCAGGCGACCGGGCGCTTGAAGTAGCCGACGAGGTTCTCCGGGTTCATCCCGGGCGCGACCTGGACCAGCTCCCACCCGTCGGCTCCGAAGTTGTCCAGGATCTGCTTCGCGGCGTGCGTGAGGATCGGCGCCGTCAGGTACTCCCACTTGGTCATGGCTCGCACCCTACTCGTCGCCTCCGTCGCCCTTCCGCGGCGCGGCCGCACACCGGCAGACTGCCGTCATGGCCTACGACGAGCACCTCGCCCGGCGGATCCGGGAGTCGACCGCGCCGCACGGCGCCGCGGTCGAGAAGCCGATGTTCGGCGGGCTCGGCTTCCTCCTCGACGGGCACCTCGCCGTCTGCGCGGGGCACGCCGGAGACCTGCTCGTCCGGGTGGCGGCGGCCGACCTCGACGACCTGCTCGTCGACGGTGCGGTCGAGCCGATGACGATGGCCGGGCGTCGGTCGCGGACCTGGGCCCGGGTCGCCGCGTCCGCCGTCGAGGACGACGACGTGCTCGACCGCTGGGTCGCGCGCGGCGTCGCGAGCGCCCGCGCCCAACCACTCGAACGCTGAGGCGGGCTCAGACCTCGAACGCGCAGAACTCGTTGCCCTCGGGGTCCGCGAGCACCGTCCACCGGATCTCGTCGTCAGGCGCCCGCACCACCGTCGCCCGGGCGCCGGTGAGCAGCGCGACGTCGGTGACCTCCACGTCCCAGTGCACCCGGTTCTTCACGCTCTTGGGCTCGGGCACCGCGACGAACACCAGGCTCTCGAACGGCGCACCCGGGATCTCCTCGACCCAGGCCCAGTCCTCCACGTCGTGGCGACCGACGACACCGCCGAGCACCTCGCCCCACCAGGTGGCCAGCCACAACGGGTCGACGGCGTCGACCACCACCTCGTAGAGACGCTGCGCCGGCACCTCTGCTCGCTCGAAGACGCACAGCTCGCCCCCCTCGGGGTCGCGCACGACCGCCCAGCGGTGGGTCTCGGCGTCCACGACCGACGCCCCCAGGTCGACGACGTCGGCGAGCGCCGCGGCGTGCACGTCGAGGTGCACCCGCTGTTTGACCGTGACCGGCTCGGGCACCCGTGCCAGCCAGACGTCGTGGCGCGGCGTCGGACCGACCAGGCGCACCAGGTCGTCCTCCTGCGGCTCGACGACCAGGCCGAGCACCGGGGCCCAGAAGGCAGCCAGCATCAGCGGGTCGACGGCGTCGATGCTGAGGTCCTTGTACGTCGCCAGGGGCACCGGTCCACCGTAGACGCGTCCGGCGTCCGGCGTACGCCGTCGGCTCAGCCGGCCGGCCCGCTCAGCCACTCGTCGAACGTCACGGTGCCGCGAGGACCGTCGGTGGTGGGGCACAGCGTGCCGTCGCGCATCGCACGGGCGGCGGCACCGGGCAGTCGCACCGGCACCACGTGCCGCCCCAGCCCGCGGGCGCGCGAGACCCGGCGGGCGAGATCGACCATCTGCAGCCGCTGCGGCCCCGCGAGGTCGGGCACGCGGCCCGCGGGAGCAGCCTCGGCGAGCTCCACCAGGTGGGCTCCGACCTCGGCGGCCGCGACCGGCTGGCTGAGCATCCGCAGCACGAACGAGAGCGGACCGACCCGCGCGAAGCCCAGCGCCTGCTCGGCGAACTCGTGGAACTGCGTCGCGCGCAGCACCGTCCACGGCACCTGCCCGTCGGCCACGACCTGCTCCTGGAGCCGCTTGCCGGCGTAATAGCCGCTCGGTACATCGTCGATCCCCACGATCGACAGCGCGACGTGGTGGCCGACCCCGCAGCTCGCCTCCGCCTCGAGCAGCCTGCGGCTGACCCCGCCGAAGAACGCCTCGGCGTCCGCCCGCCGCTGGGCCGACGTCCCCGTCACGTCGACGACCGCGTCGACACCGTCGAGGAGGTCGACGAGACCGGCTCCGGTCGTGAGGTCCACCCCGGCGGAGCGGGCGAGCACCACGACCTCATGGCCGCGCGCCCGCGCCTCGCTCACCACGTGCCGCCCCACCACGCCGGTCCCGCCGGCGACCGCGATCCGCACGCTACGTCCTCCTCTGGTCGATCGAGGCACACCTGGCCACGACCATGTCCGTCACTGCTCAGGAGAGGGTCACACGTGTGCCCCTCTCCTGAGCAGTGATCCAGGGATGGCGGTGGCGCGGCCTGGCATCGCGAGACGTCCCCAGGGAGCACCCCTTACTGTTCGATCGTGAGCGATTGGCCGAAGGTGCGTCTGCACGTCGTGACCGGCAAGGGCGGCACCGGCAAGTCGACGGTCGCCGCCGCACTGGCGCTGGCGCTGGCGTCGCACGGCAAGAACGTCCTCCTCTGCGAGGTCGAGGGACGTCAGGGCATCGCCCGGATGTTCGACGTCGACCCGTTGCCGTACGCCGAGCGGCGCATCGCGACCGGGCTGCGGCACGACGATCAGAGCCCCGGCACGGTGCACGCACTTCACATCGACGCCGAGGCCGCTCTGCTGGAGTACCTCGCCATGTACTACAAGCTCGGGCGGGCCGGCCGCGCCCTGGACCGCTTCGGGGTCATCGAGTTCGCGACGACCATCGCCCCCGGCGTACGCGACGTGCTGCTCACCGGCAAGGTCTTCGAGGCCGTCGAGCGCAACAGCCGCAACAAGGGCGCCCAGCAGTACGACGCCGTGGTGCTCGATGCGCCGCCGACCGGGCGGATCTCGCAGTTCCTCAACGTCAGCGGCGAGCTCGCCGGTCTCGCCAAGGTCGGGCCGATCAAGAACCAGTCCGACACGATGATGACGCTCTTCCGCTCGCCGCGGACCGCCATCCAC
>WLIH01000107.1 GCA_009702305.1 Actinomycetota bacterium
GCCGGCGCAGCGTCAGCGCTACGGCGCCGGCTGGCAGGCCGGACAGAAGTAGATCGCACGCTCGCGCCCCGATTCGCCCTGCTGGTCGACCTGGATCGTGGTGCCGCAGCGTCGGCACGGTGAGCGGTCGCGGCGGTAGACCCACATCCGCATCCGCTCGCGCAGATCGCCGGTGGTCGACTGGATCGCGCGCTCCTTGTTGAGGTCGAGCATCTGGCGGCCGCGGCGCACCATCCGTGGCAGTGCGTCGATTTCGCCGGCGAGTCGACGGGGATGGACGCCCGAGACGAAGCAGAGCTCGGCGACGTACATGTTGCCCAAGCCGGCGAGGTTCGTCTGGTCGCGCAGGGCGTCACCGATCTCCCGCTCCGGCCCGGCCGCGATCCGGCGCAGCGCCTCGGACTCGTCCCAGTCCGGGCCGAGGAGGTCGGGCCCGAGATGGCCGACCACCGTGTCCTCTGCTGCGGTCTCGACCAGCTCGACGATCCCGAGGCTGTAGCCCACGGCGCTGGCGCCCGCGACCCCCAACACCACCCGCGCCTGGTGCGCGGGCCGGCTCCAGCGCTCCTCGTCGCGGTGGATCCGCCAGGCGCCCTCCATCTTGAGATGGGTGTGCAGGGTCCACGAGGTGTCCTCGGTCGCGATCCGGGTCAGCAGATGCTTGCCCCGCGCCACCGTGGTCGTCACCCGTGCGCCGGCGAGGTCGACGGTCGCCAGCTGGGGCACCCGGAAGTCGGAGACGAGCAGGACCTTGCCGGACAGGGCGCGGTCGAGCAGGCGCGCCGCCCGGAAGACGGTGTCGCCCTCAGGCACGCAGCCTCAACCCCTTGGGCGTCGACAGGAAGCCGGCGTCCTGCAAGGCGACCCGCAGCGGCGTGACTCCGCCACCCAGCAGTGCGGCACCGTCGGCCTTCTCGACGGTGATCCGTCCGAGCGACCCGGAGCGGGCGGCATCCGCGAGTGCCCCGGTGGCCGGCCCGAGCCGGTCCGGGTCCTCGCTCCAGGTCAGCAGGGTCCGGCCACCGCGCTCGACGTACAGGGTGAGCGCGCCGTCGACGAGCACCACCAGAGCGCCGGCCTTGCGGCCCGGCCGGTGGCCGGTCTCGCCCTCGACACCGGCCCGCTCCGGCCAGGGGAGGGCGGCGCCGTACGGGTTCGCGGGGTCCGTGGCGGCGAGGGCGACCGCGATCGGCGTGCTGTCGGGGGGGAGCTCGGCGAACGTGCGCAGCCGGTCGATCGCGCCGGCTGTGCCGAACTGCGCCGCGCCCAACCCGTCGACGAAGTAGCCCCGGCGACAGCGACCGGAGTCCTCGAAGGCCGACAGGACCTTGTAGACGCCCGCGAACGCGCCGGGCACCCGCTCGCTCATGACCGCGCCGCGGATGACGACGCCGTGCCGGTCGAGCAGCTGCTCGGCCACCGCGTGGGCACGCCGGGTCGGGTCGCGATCGAGCTCGGGGAGCAGTGCCCACCGGCCGGCGGTCTCGGGGGGACCGGTGCGAGCCGGCGCTCGGACACCGCCGCGGCCGCCGCCGGTCGTCGAGGCCATCCGCAGCCGGGGCGGCGGACGTTTGGTGCGGTGGGCGGCCGTGCCGCCGCGCACCAGGGCGCGCAGCGGTGTCAGGGTGTCGTTGGTGACCCGGCCGGCCCAGACGAGGTCCCAGAGCGTGGCGGAGAGTGCGGCGTCGCTCGCGGCGCCCTCGCCGTTCGCCGGCTGGCCGGTGACGGTCTGGCTGTTGACGGTCTGGGCGAGCTGCCGGAAGAACCAGGCCCCGCCGCCGGCAAGGGCGTCGAGGACGCGCTGGCTGAGGTCGCTGAACTCGACCGGTGCGTGATCGGGCAGGGTCAGTGGGGCATGGTCGGCGAGGTGGAGGGAGACCCAGCCGTCCGAGCCGGGCAGCGCTCCGTGGCCCGCCCAGAGCACCTCGCCGGAGGCGGTCAGCTCGTCGAGGAACGACGGCTCGTAGTCGCGCACGCGCGCGGCGAGCACGAGTGGCTCGAGGGCGGAGGCCGGGACCGCACACCCGGCCAGCTGGTCGATGGCCGACAGGACACCGTCGACGCCGCGGAGCGCACCCCTCCGGGTCGGGCTCGCCGACCAGACGTGCTGCCACGCTCCGAGGAAGCGCCCCAGCGCCTGCGGGTCGACCGGCTCGACCTCCTTGCGCAGGCGGGCCAGCGAGCGCCGGCGCAGCTTGCGCAGCACCTCGGCGTCACACCACTCCGCCCCCGATCCGGCCGGCCGGAACTCGCCGTCCAGGACGCGACCCTGGCCGGCCAACCGCTGCAGCGTGTGCCGGACGACCGCGCCGCCCAGACCGAGCCGATCCGCGAGCTGGTCGGTCGTGAAGGGTCCGTGGGTGCGGGCGTAGCGGCTGACCAGGTCGGCGAGCGGGTCGTCGACGGCGTCGGCGAAGACGTCGGGGGTGCCCGGCGGGACCGGCACCCCCAGACCGTCGCGCAGCCGGCCGACGTCCTCGATCGCCGTCCACCGCTCGTGGCCGGCCATCCGAACCTGCACGATGCGCCGGGCGTCGGCGAGCTGCGCGATCCACGAGGTCGGGTCGGCGCCGTCGGTGCAGCGCTCGGTGATCTCGGCGACGTCGAGCGGCCCGAGCATCCGCAGCAGGTCTGCGACGCCCTCGGCATCGCGCGCTCGGCGGTCGGGCGCTAGACGCTGGAGCTCCGCCTCGACCTCGATCAGGACGTCGGGGTCGAGCAGCTCGCGCAGCTCTGCCCGGCCGAGCAGCTCCGCGAGCAGGCCCTGGTCGAGCGAGAGGGCCGCTGCGCGTCGTTCCGCCAGGGGTGAGTCGCCTTCGTAGACGAACTGGGCGACGTACCCGAAGAGCAGGCTGCGGGCGTAGGGCGAGGGACTGTGCGTCGCGACGTCGACGACCTGGACCTCGCGGCGCTCGATGCGGCCCATGACCGCCACCAGCGACGGCAGGTCGTAGACGTCCTGCAGGCACTCGCGGACCGCCTCGAGCACGATCGGGAAGGAGGGGTACTTCGCGGCCACCTCGAGGAGAGCTGCCGAACGCTGGCGCTGCTGCCACAGCGGCGATCGTCGACCCGGGTCGCGGCGCGGCAGGAGGAGCGCTCGCGCCGCGCACTCGCGGAAGCGGGACGCGAAGAGGGCCGAGCCACCGACCTCCTGGGTCACGAGGTCGTCGATCTCGTCGGCCGCGAAGGTGATCAGGTCGCCGCCCGGCGGATCGGCGTCGGTGTCCGGGATCCGGATCACGATGCCGTCGTCGGAGGCCATCGCCTGACCGTCGACGCCGTAGCGCTCGCGCAAGCGTGCGTTGATGGCCAGCGCCCACGGTGCGTGGACGGGTGTGCCGTACGGCGAGTGCACCACGAGACGCCAGTCGCCGAGCTCGTCGCGGAATCGCTCGACCAGCAAGGTGGTGTCGCTGGGCAGCACGTTGGTCGCCTCGAGCTGCTCGTGCAGGTAGGCCACCAGGTTGTCGGCCGCCCACGCGTCCAGTCCGCCGGCACGCGCGCGATCCGTGGCCTGGGGTCGGGGGAGCGCACCCAGCTCGCGGGTGAAGGCGCCGATCGCGGCGCCGAGCTCGGCCGGGCGACCGAGGGCGTCACCCTTCCAGAACGGCAACCGCCCCGGGATGCCCGGTGCAGGACTGACCAGCACCCGATCGTGGGTGATGTCCTCGATGCGCCAGCTCGTCGCGCCGAGGGCGAAGATGTCACCGATGCGTGACTCGTAGACCATCTCCTCGTCGAGCTCGCCGACCCGTCGGCCGGGTCCTTCGCCGCCGACCAGGAAGACGCCGAACAGGCCCCGGTCCGGGATGGTGCCGCCGCTGGTGACCGCCAGCCGCTGCGCTCCGGGACGGCCGGTCAGGGTGCCGGCCACCCGGTCCCAGACGATGCGCGGACGAAGCTCGGCGAACTCGTCGGAGGGGTAGCGGCCGGCCAACAGGTCGAGGGTGGCCTCGTACGCCGAGCGCGGGAGCCCGGTGAACGGCGCCGAGCGCCGGACCAGCTCGTAGAGGTCGTCGACCGACCAGGAGTCGAGAGCGGTGGCGGCGACCACCTGCTGGGCCAGGACGTCGAGCGGGTTGGTCGGCACCCGCAACGACTCGATGGCGCCCGACAGCATCCGCTCGACCGCGACAGCCGTCTGGGCGAGATCACCGCGGTGCTTGGGGAACAGCACGCCGTGCGACACCTCGCCGACCTGGTGACCCGCGCGGCCGACCCGCTGCAACGCGCTCGCCACCGACGGGGGCGACTCGATCTGGATGACGAGGTCGACCGCGCCCATGTCGATGCCCAGCTCGAGGCTGCTGGTGGCGACGACGGCGGGCAGGCGTCCGCGCTTGAGGTCGTCCTCGATCAGGGCCCGCTGCTCCTTCGACACCGATCCGTGGTGGGCCTTCGCGATCACGACCTCGCCGACGTCACGGCCCTCCACAGCCGCGTGGTCGTCCCCGGGCCGAGTGTCGGTGGGCGTCGGTAGCGTGCGCACCGACGAACCCGACTGGGCCATCACCTGCGCCGGCGGGCTCGTCGGTGCTGCCCGCGTGCCCGGATCCGCTGCCCGCTGAGTGGCGATCTCGTTGAGGCGCGCGGTGAGACGCTCGGAGAGCCGGCGGGAGTTGGCGAAGACGATCGTGGAGCGGTGCGCCTCGATCAGGTCGACGACGCGCTCCTCCACATGCGGCCAGATCGAGGTCGACCGGGCGCCGGAGTCGGGGTCCGTCTCGTCGTACTCCTCAGGCGCCGTCATGTCCTCCACCGGCACCACGACCTGCAGGTCCCACTCCTTGCGTGACGGAGGCGCCACGATCTCGACCGGTGCGCTGCCGCCGAGGAACCTGGCCACCTCCTCGAGGGGCCGCACGGTCGCCGACAGACCGACCCGCTGGGCGGGCCGGTCGAGAAGCGCGTCGAGTCGCTCCAGGGTGATCGCCAGGTGCGCCCCGCGCTTGGTGCCGGCCACGGCGTGCACCTCGTCGAGGATCACCGTCTCGACTCCGCGCAGCGACTCGCGTGCCTGCGAGGTCAGCATCAGGAAGAGCGACTCCGGCGTCGTGATCATGACGTCGGGCGGTTGGGTGGTGAGCTTGCGCCGGTCCGCCGCGGAGGTGTCCCCGGAGCGCACCCCAACCCGGACGTCGGCGACCTCGATGCCGAGCCGGTCGGCGGTGTGCCGGATGCCGGTGAGCGGCGCTCGCAGGTTGCGCTCGACGTCCACGGCCAGGGCCTTGAGGGGCGAGATGTAGAGCACCCGGCAGCGCCGCTGCTTGTCGTCGGGCGGCGGCTGCGAGAGGAGCCGGTCGATCGACCACAGGAACGCGCTGAGCGTCTTGCCCGAGCCGGTCGGCGCGACGACCAACGCGTGCCGTCCGGCACCGATCGCCTCCCACGCTCCGACCTGGGCCGGAGTGGGCTCGGCGAAGGCCGCAGCGAACCACGTGCTCGTGGGCTCGCTGAACCGCGCGAGCACCTCGTGGCGCGCAGGGACGGAGGACGAGCCGGTCATGTGCTCATCCTTGCCGACGGCACCGACACTCACACGGTGCAGTGGGGGGCGCGGCCTGGCGGGTGGCCTATCTGCGTGGGTGCAGACGCCAGCCGATGCCGCTCGCGCGGCGCAGCTCGAAGTGATCGTCATGCGCGCGCTGGTGATGCCAGCCGCACAACGGCACCGCGTTGGACAGGTCGGTGCGTCCGCCCTGCGACCACGGCAGGGGATGGTGGATCTCGCACCACGCGAACGGGCGCTCGCAGCCGTCGACGGCACACGTGTCGTGGACGACGGCGAGCGCTCTGCGCTGATGGCTGGAGTGGAGGCGGCGTTCGCGGCCGAGGTCGAGTGGCACCGACTCGCCGCCCAGGACGACGGGCACCAGCCCGGCCTCGCAGGCCAGTCGGCGCGCCTCCGAGGCGGTGATGCGGGTGCCGGTGTCGAGTCGTCCGGCGCCGGGCTCGCCGCGCAGCGCCTCGAGCCCGATCGTCACGAGGCTGGTCACGCCGTTGGCGGCGTGGCCGACCGTGGGGAGATGCTCGACCAGCTCGCAGAGCGCGGCACCGTCCAGCTCGTAGCCGCCGAGTCCAGCCGGAGCCGAGGGGTCGACGAGAGTGCGGCCGTCCCGGTCGCGGGTGAGTCGCCGTGGCGCTCGGAGCCGGTCGAGCGCCTGGCGCAGCAGCGACCCGTGCAGCTCGGGCACGACGAACCGGCCAGACCAGGTGCCGTCACCGTTGTCGTGCAGCGAGAGGTAGGTCTCGCGCCGGGCGTGGGCGGACTCCCGGCCGAGCATGATCGCCTCGTGCCGGTCGGCGAGGTCGCGGTCGACGGGATCGAACATCCTCCGGGCGACCTGGCGCAGCCGACGAGCGTTCATCGGGCGACCGGAGCGGGTGCCGACGCCGGTGGCTTTGTCCACCAGGATCGTCTCGGCCGTCGCGATCTGCTCGTGCGTCGCCTCGGGAGGAGCCTGCTCGGCGGCGTTGACGATCACCCGGACCTGGTCCGAGCGCAGCCGTCCCTCGGCGTACGCCGCCCGGGTGGCGGCGTACTTGTCGCGCAGCAGTCGCGCGATCCGCAGCCCGCCTGCCCAGACCTCGCGGGTGTCACCGGTGAGCGCCGCAGCCCAGGCGTCGGTGCCGGTCGCGCCCGAGCGGACCGCGAGACGACGTCGCTCCGCCTCGGCGGACAGCGTCAGGCGCAGCGCGGCCGCCTGCGACTCCAGGGCTGCCAGCTCACCGATCGCGAAGGGCAGCTCGCCCTCGTCGACGCCGGCCACCTCGACCGCGCGCGCCTCGTCGAGGCAGGCGCGGGCCTGCACCACGGCCGGGGAGAGCGTGGGGGTCGGGAGGGCGTGGACGGACATGGGACCAGTGCACCGAGGGGCACCGACAGTCCGGGTGGGGGAGGGGAGGTGCTTGTGGAGAAGCGGGTCGGCGGCCCTCAGGGCACGATCGCGTCGAGCTCGACCTCGACGACCCAGCGGGGGTCGAGCAGGGCGGCGACGACCATGGTGGAGGCGGGCCGGACGTCGCCGAAGACCTCGCCGTGCACGCGACCGACGGCGTCGACGACGTCCGGGGAGGCGACGTACTGACGCGTGCGGATCACGTCGGTCACGCTGCCGCCGAGCTCGACGAGCGCGCCGACGGCGATCTCCCAGCAGCGCCTCGCCTGGACCGCCGGGTCGGGGTCGACGGTGCCGTCGGGCCACACCGGCGCGGTGCCGCTGACCGCGATCGTCGAGCCGATCCGGACGGCCCGGCTGAAGCCGATGCTCTGCTCGAAGGGGGATCCGCTGCTGGCTGAGGTGCGCGTCATGGGGCCCACCGTAGGACGAATGCAGGTGCCCGTTGTCAGCGACTGACCCTAAGGTGCTTCCCGTGCCTGACACCGACGACTCCATGATCCTCGCCCGCGGCCTGCGCAAGCAGTTCGGGGGCTTCGAGGCGGTCAAGGGCATCGACGTGGACGTACGCCGGGGCGAGGCGTTCGGCTTCCTCGGCCCGAACGGCGCCGGCAAGTCCTCGACGATGCGGATGATCGCGGCGGTCTCCCCGGTCAGCGGCGGCGAGCTGCGCATCCTCGGCCTGGACCCCGCCGTCGACGGTCCGTCGATCCGGGCCAGGATCGGGGTCTGCCCCCAGGAGGACACACTCGACACCGAGCTCACGGTGCGCGACAACCTCTACGTCTACGGGCGCTACTTCGGCCTGCC
>WLIH01000108.1 GCA_009702305.1 Actinomycetota bacterium
ACGCCGTGGCGGGGCCCGACGCGCTGCAGGCCCTGCAGTGGATCTGCGCGGCCGACGTCGACGTGCCGGTCGGACGGTGCGTCTACACGCCGTTCCTCAACGGACGCGGGACCTACGAGGCGGACCTGACCGTGACTCGGTCCGGACCCGAGGAGTTCGTGCTCGTGTCGAGCTCGGCCACGACCGTGCGCGACCTGGACTGGCTGCGGCGCCACAGCGCCGGGCTGGACGTCACGATCACCGACACGACCGATGCCACGAGCGTGATCGGGGTGATGGGTCCCTCGTCGCGCACCCTGCTGTCCCGCCTGGGTGGAGCCGATGCGTGGGAGGCTGCGTTCGCCAGCAGCACCGTGGTCCGGCTCGCCGGCGTCGAGGTGCGAGCGACCCGGATGACCTACGTCGGCGAGCTCGGCTGGGAGCTGATGGTCGCCGTGGCCGACGCAACGGCGCTCTACGACGCGGTGAAGGCGGCCGGCGCCGACCTGGGTGTCGTCGATGCGGGCTACCACGCCATCGAGGCGCTGCGGCTCGAGAAGGGCTACCGCGCCTTCGGCCGCGAGCTGACCCCGGATCTGACCCCGGTCGAGGCCGGGCTCGTCTTCGCCACCGCCCTCGCCACCGGCGGCGACTTCCTCGGCCGGGACGCACTCTCAGCCCACCGCGCCGCCCTCGCGCTCGGTGGTCCGCGTCGGCGGCTGGTGTCCTTCGTGTCCGCCTCGCCCGAGCCGATGCTGTGGGGCGGTGAGCTGCTGCTGCGCGACGGCCGCCCCTGCGGGCAGGTCACCAGCGCGGCCTGGGGAGCCACCGTCGGCGCCGCCGTCGGCCTGGCCTACCTGCGCTCCGAGACCGTCGTGACCTCCGACGACCTCGCCCGCGGCGGCTTCCAGGTCGACCTCGCCGGCGAGCTGGTCGACGTACGCCTGAGCCTGCGGGCGCCCCTCGCCTGAGCCGCGCAACCCCCGTGGATTGGTCCCCAACCGCAGGTTGTCGAGCGCGGGACGTTCCGTTGGTGACCAATCGACGGCGGTAGAGGCCGCCGGAGAGCACGGCCTCGGCGGCAGCACCGATTGGTCACGAACTGCACGTCAGCGACCGGAATTGTTGCGGTTGGGGACCAATCGACGTGCTCCCGGCACGCTCCGTAGGCTGGTGTCATGCCGATCCCGGAGTTCGTCGTCGAGCTGCGCAAGCACGTAGGCACCGCGCTGCTCTGGATGCCAGGCGTGACCGCCGTGGTCGTCCGAGACGGCCACGTGCTGTTGGTGCGCCGGGCGGACAACGGCGAATGGGCTCCGATCACCGGCATCCTCGACCCGGGCGAGGAACCGGCCGTCGCCGCGGCTCGCGAGGCGCTCGAAGAGGCTGGCGTGGTCATCCGCGTCGATCGGTTGGCCTCGATCAGCTCCGGGATCGAGGTGACCCACCCCAACGGCGACCGGGCCGTCTACCTCGACCACACCTTCGCCTGCAGTTGGGTGAGCGGCGAGGCGTACGTCGCCGACGACGAGTCGGTCGACGTGCGGTGGTGGCCTCTGGCCGCCCTGCCGGCGATGCGCGACGGCCTGCGCCAGCGCATCGACGACGCCCTGGCCGGCGAGGCGGCCACCCGCTTCCGTCGCTGATCCGCACCCGGCCGACGGTCGCAGGACACGTCGATTGGTCCCCAACCGCAACAATTCGGGGCCGGGGCGTGCGGTCTGTGACCAATCCATGCCCCGGAGGCGGACCCTGGCCGGGCGCGGCCGGGCGCGGCCGGGCGCGACCGGGCGCGACCGGGGGCGGAGGCCTCGGAACGCATGTCCAGACAGCCCGCGGAAGTGCCCACCGAGTCCGGAGGTCGCGGCTAGGGTCGAGTGATGAGCACCGCAGACTCGGGATTGGTGCGGTCGCTGGGTCGACGCGTGCACGACCTGGTGACCACCTGGCGCACCGGCACAGGCCGGAGCCAGGTGATCGTGATGGGCGTGCTCATGGTCCTGGTGAGCTGCTGCTTCGCCATCTCGTACCCGTTCTATTCCGTGATGCCCGTCAGCACGTACTTCGTCTGGCTGCTGCTCGGCATGCTGCTGCTGCGTTTCCGGCCGCTCACGCTGCTGACGGTCTACACCGTCGTCGGCGCGCTCACGCTGGCCGTCGTCGACTCGTTCAACGGCGGCTCCTTCGGCAGCGCGCGGCTCTCCGGCATGATCGCGCTGGTCCTCTCGGCCGGCCTGATCCTCTACCAGTCCAGCCGCCAGCGCAGCGGCCTGCCCGGCCCGCTCAGCGAGGCCATGCTGGCCGACCTCCGCGACCGGTTGCAGGCGCAGGGCCGAGTGCCGGAGCTGCCCCACGGCTGGCACTGCCAGACCGCGATGCTGGCCGCTCACGGTGTCAGCTACGCCGGCGACTTCCTGGTGGCCGACCTCAGCGAGGACCGCCGTCACCTGGAGCTGATCCTGGTCGACGTCTGCGGCAAGGGCGTGAGCGCCGGCACCGACGCCCTGCAGTTCGCCGGCGCCCTCGGCGGGCTGATCGGATCGCTGCCGCCGGTGGCGCTCTTCGCGGCTGCCAACGACTTCCTGCTGCGCCAACCCTCCGACGAGACGTTCGCCACCGCCGTGCACGTCGTGGTCGACCTGGAGACCGGCGACTACTCGATCGTCAGCGGCGGTCACCCGCCCGCACTGCGCTGGGACGTCGCCGCCGGGGAGTGGGTCATCGACAACGCCCGCGGCACCGCGCTCGGGGTGATGCCGCGCCCCGACCTGGAGGCCAGCCACGGCAGCCTGGCACCGGGTGAGGCGCTGCTCTTCTACACCGACGGCGTGGTCGAGTCGCGCACCAACCATCTCGACGAGGGCATCGACTGGCTGCGGGAGACCGCGCGCACCGCCATCGCGCCGGGGTACGCCGGCGCGGCACGGCGGGTGCTGAAGAAGGTCAAGCGCGGCGACGACGACCGAGCCGTGCTGATCCTCGACCGCCGCCCGAGCATCTAGACCAGCCTGCGCACAGGCACGGCACGACCGTAGGTTGCGCAGATCCGGGCGCCCGGCCCTCACGGGCTCCCTCGACGATCTGAGGTCCCGTGCGACTGCGTCCCCTATCGATCGCTGTGCTCCTCGCCGGCACGTCCGTGCTCCCGATGACGGCGGCCACCGGCTCGACGAGTCCTGCGGACCGCACGACGCACCCCGAGGTCGTCGTCGACCTGCTCGCGCCCGGGCCCACCGTCGCCGACCCGACACGGCGCCGAGCGCCGTACCCGACCACGCAGACCTTCAAGCTCCACAGCCTCCCGGGCGCGCAGCGCACGATCTTCCTCGACGTCGACGGCGGCACCGTCTCGGGCACCGAGTGGAACAAGAGCAAGGGCCTGCCCGACGGCGCCTACGTCGGCTTCAGCATCGACGGCGACCCGTCCACCTGGACCCCGAGGGAGCACACCGCCATCCAGGAGATCTGGCAGGTCGTGGCCGAGGACTTCGCGCCGTTCCAGGTCGACGTCACCACCGAGCAGCCGCGGCCGGAGGCCCTCGATCGCGCCGACGCCCAGGACCAGGTCTACGGCACGACCGCACTCGTGACCGGCAGCCAGGACGCGGCGCAGCAGCTGTGCCAGCTCAGCTGCGCCGGCATCGCCTTCCTGGGCGTCTTCGACGACGAGACCTCCCACGCGCTCTACCAGCCGGCCTTCATCTTCGCGGGCCAGATCAGCGTCGACGAGATCGGCGACGCCCTCAGCCACGAGATCGGACACACCTTCGGGCTGCGTCACGACGGAGATGCGGGCGGCGACTACTCGCCGGGCGCGGGCGCGAAGGCCGCCATCATGGGCCGGGGCTTCGGCTTCAACACCTGGAGCAACGGCGACTACCCCGGGGCGACGAACCAGGAGGACGACGTGGCGATCATCGCGGCCAGCGGGGCGCCCCTTCGCCTCGACGACGTCGGCGACGAGGTCGGGACCGCCCGCGAGCTCGGCGACGGCGTCGGACTCATCTCCACCCGGACCGATGTCGACGTCTTCCGCCTCGGGCAGTGCGACGGCCTGGTCGAGGTGAGCGCCGCGCCGACGTCACCCTTCACCAACCTCGGCGTCGGCACCCGGCTGCTCGACGAGTCCGGCGCCGAACTCGCCGTCGGCACGCCGGATCGCTACCTCTCGCGCGACCTCGCCTCGACGTTGAAGCACGAGGTGACCGGCACCGCCTACCTCGAGGTCGACGGAGTCGGCACCTCCGCCTACAGCGACTACGGCGTCCTGGGCGGCTACCGGGTCAGCGCTCAGGGCTGCAACCCGACCGGGGCACCCTTGACCCCGGGCCTGCCCGCGGACGTCGAGCTCCGCTACCGCGACGAGCGGACGCTCGAGCTGCGCTGGGTGCCGCCGAGCAGCGGTCCCGAGGTCACGGGCTACGTCGTGTCGCAGGAGGGGAGGGCGCTGTCCACCACGAAGCTCCCGGCCAAGGCCCGCTCCTACTCCTTCGGCGGGCTGGTCTACGGCACCACCTACACCTTCACCGTCGCGGCGGTGAACGCCGCCGGGCAGGGCCGCTCGGTGACGGTCAGCGGAGCTCCGGACGGCGCGCGGACCACGACGGCGCCGGTCATCGGCGCGGCGCGTCCGGGCAAGCCCGGCGGTGCGCGCACCGCCACGGTCACCTGGGCGGCCCCGTCGACCGACTACGGCTATCCCGTGAGCGGCTACGTCGTCCACGCCGTCAAGATCTTCAACGGCTACGAGGTGGGCGCCAAGACCTTCCCGGCAACGCCGTCCGCCGCCCGCAGCCTGGTGGTGACGCTGCCAGCCGGCTCCTGGAAGTTCTACGTCGTGGCTCTGAACGCCGGCGGCGAGAGCGCCCGCAGCAAGTACACGAAGCTGGTCACGGGGCGCTAGCGACCGGCGTACAGCTCCCGGATGACGTCCTCGATGTCCGGCTCCTGGATCGAGAGGTCCGCGACGTCGTACCCCGCGGCGACCGCCGAGACGATCGGCGCCGCGCTCGCGTCGGCCGGGAACGTGAGCCACTGACGCGGACCGTCGACGCGCACGGTGACCGCTCCGGGCACCTCGATCGCCGGGCGTTCGTCGACGAGGTCGACGACCAGGGTCCGGCTCGAGCCGCCCCGTGCCTGCAGCTGGGTCAGCGCACCGTCGAAGACCAACGACCCGTGGTCGATGACCATCACCCGGTCACAGAGCGCCTCGATGTCCTGCAGGTCGTGCGTCGTGAGGAGCAGGGTCGTGGCCCGCTCGGCGTTCAACGCGCGGAGGAACTCGCGCAGGCGTCCCTTGCTGACCACGTCGAGGCCGATGGTGGGCTCGTCGAGGTAGAGGATCTCGGGGTCGTGCAGCAGCGCGGCCGTGATGTCGCCCCGCATCCGCTGGCCCAGGCTCAGCTGACGCACCGGCGTGTCGAGCAGGTCACCGAGGTCGAGCAGCTCGAGGAAGCGGTCGAGATTCTGCCGGTAGCGCGCCGGCGGGATCCGGTAGATCTTCTGCAGCAGCTCGAAGGAGTCGCGCAGCGGCAGGTCCCACCACAAGGTGGTGCGCTGGCCGAAGACGACGCCGATGCGCGAGGCCAGCGCCGTGCGCCGCTTGCTCGGGTCGACCCCGGCCACGCGCAGGTGCCCGCTGGTCGGCACGAGGATCCCGGTGAGCATCTTGATGGTCGTCGACTTCCCGGCACCGTTGGGCCCGATGTAGCCGACCATCTCGCCGGGCTCGATGTCGAAGCTCACGTCGTGGACGGCGACGACGTCGTCGCGTCGCCGCACCCGGAAGGTCCGGCGCAGATCACGCACCTCGATCAGGCTCACCGGCCCATCCTCCCTGACGACCTGCCCGGCGCTGCTCTCACGACCCCGTCGAGCGGTACTGGCGCACGCCCGTCCTCCAGACCAACAGGGCCAGGGCGACCAGCGCCACGGCGACGACGGGGGAGAGGTACTGCGTCCAGTCCGGGTAGCCGAACGGGTCGTCGCGACCCAGCACCTGCAGGCTGGGATACCAGTTCACGAAGGCGATCGGGAAGAAGAACGTCAGCCCCTTGACCACCTCGGACGGGAAGACACTGAGCGGGTACGACGTCAGCGTGTTGCCGCCGTAGGTGAAGGCGTTGGCGACCTCGGCCGAGTCGGTCGTCCAGAACTGGATGCAGGCGAAGCCGATGAAGAGGGCGAAGAAGATCGCGGTGCCGGCCGCGATCATCACGCCCGTCAGCAGCGCCCTCGACGGTGTCCAGTCGACGTAGGTGCAGCCCCAGCCGAGCACGAGCGCGGCCTGCAGCACCCGTGCGATGCGACGCAGCGCGAACTCGTCCGCGCACACCTGCACCAGCAGTGGCACCGGGCGCACCATCATCTGGTCGAGCTTGCCGAGCCGGATCATCTGCCCGATCCGCTCGATCCGCCCGACGAACAGGTCGGCCAGAGCCATCGCGACCCCGGAGCCGCCGTACAGGAAGGCGACCTCCTGGAGGGTGAAGCCGCCGAGCGCGTCGACGTTGTGGAAGAGGATCCAGATCCCGACGAAGTCGATGCCGGTGATCAGGAAGCCGCCGATCGTGAGCATCCACCACGACGCGCGGTAGGCCATCGCCGCGCGGACCCACAGGGCGGAGATGTCGACGTAGGCCCGGGCGTGCCGCGCCAGCGCCCGCGGGTCAGCCACCCTGCACCACCACGCGGCGCTCGGCCACCCGCAGCAGCAGCGCGCAGGCCCCCAGCAGGATCGCCGCCCATCCGGCTTGCAGCCCGAGGCCGGCCACCGCCGACCAGCCGGAGCGCTGGCCGAGCCAGACGTCGGCCGGCACCTGGAGGTAGGACGCCCACGGCAGCACCCGGACGAGGTCGCCGAACCAGCCGGGGAAGAGCACCAGCGGCACCGTCAGGCCGCTGAAGAAGACCGCGGCGGCGCTGGCGAGCAGCGTGGCGCCCTGGTCGTCGAGGATCCAGAACGCCGTCATCGCCAGCAGGAAGCGGATCGCGAAGCTGACCAGCAGGGCCAGGGGCAGGCTGGCGGCGAACGCCATCCAGACCCACGGCCCGGAGGGGTAGCGCAGATCGAAGAGCAGGCCACCCACGAGCGTGGGCACCAGCCCGCGGCTGAGCAGGTGGAACGCCGATCGTCCGACGTCGGCGGCGAGGTACCACCCCAGGATGCCGACCGGGCGGTAGAAGTCGAGCGCCACGTCACCGCTCTTGATCCGGGCGGCGAGATCGGCCGGCGCACCACCGCCCCACAGCGCGATCGTCATGATCATCGCCTGCCCCAGCCAGACGTAGGTCACCACGTCGGTCGTGTCGTAGCCACCGGCGTCCGGGTTGGCGCGCCACACGGCGATCAGCACGAAGGAGGAGATCACGCCGAAGACGCTGTTGGTGAAGATGCCGGCCACCGTGGCGCCGGTGTAGGTGGAGTACCGGCGGAAGGCCCGGGTCGCGATGGCGACGTACAGACTGCCGGGCCCGTTCACCGGCGCGATCGTACGCGGCTGATCAGGACTCCGGCGACCAGCGCGCCGAGCGTGCCGAGGGCCTCGTCGCCCAGGGTGTCCTCGTAGGCGGTGTCGATCTCGGTGCCGTGCCGGATGAAGGTCCACCACTCGCCCAGCTCCCAGCCGATCGCCAGGATCGCGCCGATGCCGGTGACCAGGACGACCACCTGCCACGCCTTCGGCACCGCCGTGGTGACCAGCAGCCCGATGCC
>WLIH01000109.1 GCA_009702305.1 Actinomycetota bacterium
AGGAGAAGACGCGGTGCTGCTCGGCGGCCGAGAGCCGGGAGTAGAGGGGCACGACCTCCGTGCCGCCGCCGCGGGTGCTCGCCGTCAGCTCGGCCAGGGCGTCGGCCGTGTCGCGGATCTCGCGCTCGCCGGGCAGGAAGACCAAGATGTCGCCCGGCCCCTCGGCACTGAGCTCCTTGACCGCCTCGACGATCGCCTCGGTCTGGTCGCGGACCACGACCTCGCCCTCGTCGTCCTGGGCGTCGAGGTCGAGCAGCGGGCGGTAGCGCACCTCCACGGGATAGGTGCGTCCCGAGACCTCGATGATCGGCGCCGGCACGCCGTGCCGGTCGGCGAAGTGCGCGGCGAAGCGCTCCGGGTCGATCGTCGCCGACGTGATGATCAGCTTGAGGTCGGGGCGACGCGGCAGCAGCTGGCGCAGGTAACCCAGCAGGAAGTCGATGTTGAGGGAGCGCTCGTGCGCCTCGTCGATGATGATCGTGTCGTACCTCCACAGCATCCGGTCGCGCTGCAGTTCGGCGAGCAGGATGCCGTCGGTCATCAGCTTGACCCGCGTCGAGCGACTGGTGCGGTCGGTGAAGCGCACCTGGTAGCCGACCACCGACTCCTCGCCCAGCGGCTGGCCGAGCTCGTCGGCGATCCGCTCCGCCACGGACCTGGCGGCGATCCGGCGGGGCTGCGTGTGACCGATCAGCCCACCGCGCTGACGCTCCTTGCCGTCGCGGGCCCGGTGCGTCGTACGCCGACCGCGACCGAGCTCGAGACAGATCTTCGGGAGCTGGGTGGTCTTGCCCGACCCGGTCTCCCCCGCGACGATCACCACCTGGTGGTCGCGGATCGCTGCGGAGATGTCGTCGCGGCGCTGGGTGACCGGCAGCTCGGCGGGATAGGTGATCGCGAGCTCGGGGACGGTCATGGCGGACCCATTCTGCCTGGCGCTGGTCTGGGCACCCAGCTGATTCGCCTTGCCAGCGCGACGTGGCCCCCGCTTCACTTGACCATGGCGCGAGACCTCCCCTCCGGGCGAGTGACGTTCGCGTTCACCGACGTGGTCGGCAGCACCCGTGCGTTCGCCGAGCACGGCGAGGTCTACGCCGCGGCCCTCGGACCGCTCCAGGAGACCATCGCGCGACACACCGCCGCGCACGGCGGGGCGGTCGTCAAGACCGAGGGCGACGGCGCCTTCCTCGCCTTCCCGACGGCGGGCGCTGCCGTGGAGGCCCTCGTGGCCGCCCAGGGCGAGATCGAGATCGCGCCTCCCGAGGGGCTGCACCTGCGGATCCGCGCGGGCGCGCACACCGGCGAGGCCGAGCCGATCGACGACGACTACTTGGCGTTCGCCGTCCACGTGGCGGCGCGGGTCTCGTCCACCGCCGGTGCCGGGCAGCTGGTGGTCTCCCAGGCGGTGATAGACGACCTGCCGGCTCCGGTCGGCACGCGGGTCGGCGAGTTCGTGCTCAAGGACATCGACGGCGTCACCGCGTTGTGGCAGGTCGTCGGCGACGACAGTCCGCTCCGAGCGCAGACGGCTCGTCGCACGAACGTCTCCGCGACACGGACGAGCTTCGTCGGGCGCGATCACGACCTCCGCAACCTCGCGAAGCTCACCCGGGAGCCGGGGTTGGTCACCGTGCTCGGGCCGGGCGGACTCGGCAAGACCCGTCTGGTGACCGAGCTCGCCCTGGCCGAGGCGCCGCAACGCCCCGGTGGGGCGTGGCTCGTGGAGCTGGCCTCCGTGTCGGAGCCGACCGAGGTCCTCCCCGCGGTCGCATCGGTCCTCGGTCTGAGCGGGACGCCGAGCATCGACGCGGTCGCAGCCGAGCTGCGCTCCCGAGGCGAGGCGATCCTCGTCGTCGACAACTGCGAGCACGTCATCGAGAGTGCTGCCGACCTGGCCGTCGAGCTCCTCGAACGTTGCCCCGCGGTGCGTCTGGTCTGCACGAGTCGCGAGCCCCTGATGGTCTCCGGCGAACAGGTCCTGCGACTCACCCGGCTCACGGGAGCCCCGTCGGCTCACGAGCTCGAGGACGGCGAGCCGGTGACCGGCTCGACCAGCCCGGCGCAGCGCCTCTTCATCGACCGCGCCCAGAGCGGTGGAGCGGTGATCGACCGCGCCGACACGGCCGCGATCACCCATCTGTGCGAGCTCCTCGACGGGCTGCCGCTCGCCCTGGAGCTGGCCGCCGCCCAAGCCGCCCACCTGCCCCTGGCCGAGCTGGTCTCGGGCATCGAGTCCGGCGAGCTGGAGCTGCGTCGCCGAGGCGGCGCCGCCCGTCAGCGCAGCCTCGACGACCTGGTGCGCTGGAGCCTCGACCTGGTGCCTCCGGAGGACCGGATCGCGGCCCAGGCGCTGAGCCTGCTGCCCGGTCGGTTCTCTGCGGCGATGGCCGAGGAGATCCTGCAGGCGGTGCCGGGCGCCCGTCGGCTCGCCGCTCCCCGGCTGGTGCGCCAGAGCCTCCTCGATCTCGACGGCGACGAGTTCCGGATGCTCGTGACCGTCAGGCAGGTCGCCCGCGCAGAGCTCGCCGCACAGCCCCAGCTCGAGGAGTCGGCGCACCAGGCCGTCTTCGACTGGGCGGTGGCCCACGCGCCCGTGCGCGTCGCGGCGTCGAACGTCTCCCTGGACGAGCTGCGCACCTCCGAGTCGGCCTTCGCGTGGGGTCGTCAGCAGTCCCGCCCCGGGATCGGCAGGATCCTGCTGCACCTGTCGTATGCGCTGCTGTCCCGCGGCACGGGTGGACACACGCGCGACCTGGCCGAAGGCATCCTCGACGACCCCACCCCCGAGACTCTCGACGAGGTCCGGTTGTACGTCGCCGCCCTCAAGCTCGTCATCGGTCTCGGCACCGGTCGCGACTCGGAGGTCGACCGGCTGCTGGGACTGCTGAGGATCACCGAGGCAGGAGATGACGAGGCGCTCCACCTCCTGGCCGCCAGCCTGACCGGCTCCCTGCTCGACCGAGCCGGTCGCTACGCCGAGGCCCGGGCCGTGCGTGGGGTCGTCATCGACGCCGCGCGCGGACCGGAGCACAGCAGCCTGCTCGCCGGCGAGCTGACCAACGTCGGCGTCGCCCACCACCTCGCCGGCGAGTTCGCAGCGGCCGAGGCGGCCTACCGGGAGGGCTGGGCGGTCGCAGCGCCCGACGACGTCAACAGCGTGATCTGCCGGGCGAACCTGGGCGAGCTGATGGTCGACACGGGTCGCTTCGAGGAGGCCGCAGAGCACCTGCGCGCAGCGCTCCCGGATGCCCGACGCTTCCCGGTCATGGCCGGCGCGATGATCGCGGAGCTCGTGGGCGCCGAGGTCGGCCGCGGCGCGGTCGAGCAGGCGCGGACCCTCGCGCGTCAGGCGGAGCGGGAGCTGGCCTACGTCGTGGCCGCCGACCCCAGCCTGCAGTACGTCGCCGACCGGATGCGCGAGGCCCTGGCCAGCATCGACGATTGAGCGGACGCAGCGCCCGACCGGTCCTTGCCAGAACGTGATCCACCCGACACGATCACGGCTGTTCGCCAGACCTGCCAGACCTGCCCAGCCCAGCCCAGCCGAGGTGCCCCGTGGATCAAGCCCTGCAGTTCGACGTCGTCGTGGTCGGCTCCGGAGGTGGCGCGATGACCGGCGCCTTCCTCGCCGCCAAGGCTGGGCTGTCGACGGTGGTGCTGGAGCGCACGGACCTGATCGGCGGCACGTCGGCGTACTCCGGCGGCGCGTGCTGGCTGCCGGGCAGCCAGGTGCAGCAGCGCGCGGGCATCGCGGACTCGACCGAGTCGGCCCGCGCCTACCTCGCCGCGATCCTGGACCAGCCCGACTGGCAGCCGGACCGGACCAAGGTCGAGGCGTTCCTGGCCCACGCGCCGGAGCTCGTGGCCGAACTGGAGTCGGACGAGGGCATGGACTTCGAGTGGCTGCCCTTCCCGGAGTACTACGACGCTCCCGGGCGGGTGCCCTTCGGTCGCTCGATCCAGCCCGTCAACGTCAAGCGCGGCGAGCTGCCGCCGGAGGTCGCCGCGCTCGTGCGCCCCCCGGTCGAGCGCGACCGCGCCGGCGAGGGCGGCCGCAACACGCTGTCCGGCGGCCAGTCGCTGATCGCGCGGCTCGCGGCGGGCTTCGTGCGCGAGGGCGGCACCATCCTGACCGGCCACCTGGTCCGCGACCTGCTGACCGAGACCGACCCCTCCGGCGACCACGTCGTGGGGGTCTGGGTGATCACCGACCTCGGGCCGGTCGAGGTGCGAGCGCGACGCGGCGTGCTGATCGCCGCCGGTGGCTTCGAGGGCAGCGCCGAGCGTCGTGCCGAGCGCGGCACCCCCGGCGACGCCGCGTGGACGATGGCACCGCGGGGCACCAACGCGGGTGAGCCGATCGCGGCCGCGCAGCACGCGGGAGCAGCCGTCGACTGGACCGGGCTGGGCTGGTTCTGCCCCGGCCTCGAGCACCCGGACGGCAGCGGCTCCTTCACGCTCGGCTTCCGCGGCGGGGTGATGGTGGACGCCGGCGGACGCCGCTACGCGAACGAGTGCCTGCCCTACGACCGCTTCGGGCGCGAGATGGCCAAGGCGCCGGAGCGGATCCCGTCGTGGTTCGTCTTCGACTCCCGCGAGGGCGGCCGGCTGCCCGCCATCGCGATGCCCGAGGGCTCGCCCGAGGAGCACCTGGCCGCCGGCACCTGGGTGCGCGCCGACACGCTGTCCGAGCTGGCCTCGGCGATCGGGGTGCCCGCCGACGCGCTGAGCGAGACGGTCGAGCGCTTCAACGGCTTCGCGGCGACCGGCGTCGACGAGGACTTCGGCCGCGGCGGCGACGAATACGACACCTTCTTCGCCGGTGGCACCGGACCCAACAAGGCGCTGACCCCGATCGACCAGGCACCCTTCTACGCCGCCCGCTTCGTGCTCTCCGACCTCGGCACCAAGGGCGGCATCGTGACCGACGCGGCCGGACGCGCCCTGCGTGCCGACGGCACCGCGATCCCCGGCCTGTATGCCGCCGGCAACTCCGCGGCGCCGGTGACCGGTGCGATCTATCCCGGCCCCGGAGCCCCGCTCGGCACGGCGATGGTGTTCGCGTCCCTCGCGGTCAAGGACATGGTGGACTGAGGCCGGGGACTGGAGCCGGGGACTGAAGCCGGGGACTGAAGCCGGGGACTGAAGCCGGGGACAGGGCGTCCTAGCACCAACGTCCATCTGTCGCTCACGGGCGCGACGGCGGACGATGGCCTGATGCGCCGACCCCTGACCGTCCTCGCCGTCGCGCTCCTGGGCGCCGGCCTCGGCGCGACGACCGTGGCCGCCCCGGCGTCGGCGGGCGAGTCGATCGTGGCGCCGACCCACGGGTTCGACCCCGACGAGTGGTCCATCCGCGGCTACGACTGCGCCGGAGCCCCGGCCGGCACCACCCGGCTCGACCTCCGCGCGACGCCGCTCGCGCAGGACGGGCTGGGTGCGCTGCTCGTCACCGGCACCGACGACTCGCTCGGCGGGGTCCTGCGCCGTCACGTCGGCGTCGCGCTGCCCTCGATCTCCACGACGGCGTACGCCGTGGAGGGCGACGACCCGCACGGGGTGTGGCGTGTCGAGATCGGCGAGCACACCCTGATCAGCGACCCCGTGCCGCTGCTCGCCCGGGCCTGGGGGCGCTACTACCTGCGAGGGGCGGTGCTGCACGAGGGCGAGTGGAGCGGGTCGATCGACGAGTTCCAGCGGGAGTATGGCATCAGCGAGCCGTGGACGGCGGGTTTGCTCACCGGTGGGTGCGTCGGCAGTCCACTGACCTGGATCGACCGCGTCTACGACAAGCAGTCGCGCTTCAGCAACGACCTCGAGCCCAGCACCTGGGTCAGCCTGGTGCTCGTCGATCCGTCCCGGCTGCGGGCGCGGGTGCACCGGGCCGTCCTCGAGACCGGTGAGGTCACCACGCCGCGCGGCGCGCGGGTGCGGCTGCGCCAGGTCCGCACCGCCGACGGGCAGGTGACGCGCACGGCGTACCGACGCACCGACGGACGCGGAGCGGTCACGTTCCCCGTGCGCGACCGCGGACGCGCCACCCGGCAGGCGGTCTGGGACCCGGCCGGCCCGGGCGCGCTGGTGCGCAGCCCGCTGCTGCTGACGCCTTGACCCCTCGCCCGTGCGGGTGGGTCCTAGGACCATTGTCCGGCTAGCCGCCGTGCCCGCCGGCGACGACCATCGATGCTGCCGCGGCCATCGGGATCGCGGCCGCCGGTGGGGCTCCGTCGCGATCGTGGCACTCGGTCTCGACACTTCCCTGCCCCACCTCGACGCCCGTGGTCGTCGCACCAGCGGCGACCACGGGTGCGGTCGGCACACCTGGTCCTGGGAGTGTCCACAGCAAACCCACAGCCGCGTCCAGCACAGTGCTCCTATGGAGCTCACCCGACCGGACGGATCCCCGCTGCGCGTGCTCGTCGTCGACGACGAGGTCAACATCGCGGAGCTGATCTCGATGGCGCTGCGCTACGAGGGCTGGCAGGTCGAGACCGCCCACACCGGCACCAAGGCGGTGCAGGCGGCCAAGGACTTCAAGCCCGACGCGGTCGTGCTCGACATGATGCTCCCGGACTTCGACGGCCTGGAGGTGCTGCGCCGCATGCGGGGCACCGATCCCGACGTGCCCGTGGTGTTCCTGACCGCCCGCGACGCCGTCGAGGACCGCGTCGCCGGGCTCACCGCCGGAGGCGACGACTACGTGACCAAGCCGTTCTCCCTGGAAGAGGTCGTCGCCCGGCTGCGCGGGCTGATGCGCCGAGCAGGGGCACAGCAGGCCCAGGAGTCGTCGATCCTCAGCGTCGGCGACCTCACCCTCGACGAGGACAGCCACGAGGTGCATCGCGCCGGCAGCGAGATCAGCCTGACCGCCACGGAGTTCGAGCTGCTGCGCTTCCTGATGCGCAACCCGCGCCGGGTGCTCAGCAAGGCCCAGATCCTCGACCGGGTCTGGAACTACGACTTCGGCGGCCAGGCCAACGTCGTCGAGCTCTATATCTCCTACCTGCGCAAGAAGATCGACCTCGGCCGCGAGCCGATGATCCACACACTGCGCGGCTCGGGCTACGTCCTCAAGCCGGCGACGTGAGGCGCAGGTTCGCCTCGCTCACCTCGCGCCTGGTCCTGACGGCGGTCGCGCTGGTGGTCGTCGTCGCCCTGCTCATCGGGGCGGCGACTGCGCTGGCCATGCGCTCCTACCTGACCTCGCGCCTCGATGCGGAGGTCTCGCAGGCCGTACGCCGGGCGGCGTTCATCGACGGACCGGGCGGTCCCGGAGGGCCGGGCGGCGGACCGCTGGTCGTCGACCGGGACGACGACGGTGACACGGACGTCGGCTACGACCTGCGGCAGCAGTCGGGCACCCTCGTCGCCGAGCTCGACGGGGACTCGCCCTCCGGCATCGTGCTGACCGAGGAGGCCGGCGCGGCGCGTCCGCTCTCCGATGCCGCCCTGGACGCGCTCGCACAGCTGCCGTCCGACGGCGAGGTGCGGGGCGTGGTGCTGCCGTCCTTCGGCAGCTTCCGGGTCGCCGCGACCGAGGGTGCCGACGGAGTGGTCCGCGTCAACGGCCTCCCGACGACCGACGTCGACGACGCGGTCGGCTCGCTCGTGCGGGTCGAGCTGCTGCTCGCCCTGCTCGGCGTGCTCGTCTCGGCTGCAGCCGGCACCGTCGTCG
>WLIH01000011.1 GCA_009702305.1 Actinomycetota bacterium
ACGTCGCGCCGCTGGCTCGACCTGCTGGCGACTCAGTCCTGAGAGCCGCGCCCGCGGGAGCGACGTGATCGGGCGCGCAACGGACCCACGAGCCGTGGGCCGGACAGGCGGCCCTCGAGGCGCTGGGACTCGCGCTGCAGCGGCTGCGCGACGTACTCCCCCAGGATGACGCCGGAGGACAGGGCGGTGGCGACCGACGCGGCCGTGACCATCGCGAGCAGGCCCTCCGAGGTCGCCGCCCCACCCTCGGCGAGCAGCGAGAGGCCGCGGTAGATCAGCAGACCGGGCAGCAGCGGCACGACCGCGGAGACGACGACCACCAGCGGCGGCACCCGGAGCCGGGAGCAGACCGCGTAGCTGACGAAGCCCACGAAGAGCGCCGCGAACGCCACCGACCACGGCCCGCGCAGCCCCTGCGACGCAATCGACTGGGCGATCACCATGGCCACGGCCGCGATCACGCCGATCGGGGCGATGATGCGGCGCGGCGCGTACGACGCGAACGCGAACGCGCTGGCGCACACCGCGGCACCGACCGCCATCACGCTGACGCTCTTCACATCGACGGCGCCCGGCTCCAGGCGGCCGATCTCGACCCCGGCGATGTCGGCGATCGAGAGGCCGCCGCTGACCCCCGCGATGATGCCCCCGGTCGCGAGCATGGCCTCGGTCAGCCGGGCTCCCGCGGTGACGTAGAAGCCGGTCAGCGCGTCCTGCAGCGCGCCCATGAAGCCGATGCCGGCCAGCAGCATGATGATGTTCGCGGTCACGACCAGGGAGGGGTCGACGTCGAGCCCCGACGCCGCGGCCACGGCTGCGATCAGCGTCGCGACCGCGCCACCCGCGACCTGGCGATAGAAGGCCGGCAGCCGCCGCCTGCTCATGCGCAGCTGCAACCGGTCGATGATCATCGCGGCGCCGACCGCGATCGCGGCGACGGCCGGGTCGCCTCCGAGCTGCACGGCGACGCCACCGCACATCACTCCCCAGCCGAGGGTGATCGCCCACCGCGGGGTCGTGTGACCCGACGACACCAGCCGCGCCAGACGGGCGCGCGCCTCACGCAGGTCGACGCGGTCGGCCAGCAGGTCGCGCACCAGGTGATCGACCTGGGTGAGGTCCTCGTAGTCGATGTCGCGGTGCTTGACCAGGCGGGCGTAGGACACCGGCGGGTCCTCGGGCGAGCCCTGCCAGCTCATCGAGAGATTGGTGAACGTGACGTCGATGTCGGGGTTGCGCAATCCGACGTGACGCGCGACCGACTGCATCGTGGCGGTCACGTCGGCAGCCCCCGCACCCGAGGCGAGCAGCACCTCTCCGATGCGCAGGCACAGGTCGAGGGTCAGGTTGACCTCGCGCGGCTCCAGCACCGGCCCAGTCTCCCAAGTCCGGTGCGGAGCCGCCGAATCCGTCGCCCGGACCGGTGGCCGGGACGCCGAGTGTGGAACGCTGCCGGGGTGCGGATCGACTTCCGGGCCTCGGCCCGACCGACCCTCGGCGTGGAGTGGGAGCTCGCCCTCGTCGACAAACAGTCGCGCGACCTGGTCAACGCCGCCTCGGAGCTGATCGGCTCCGTCGAGACGCGGCTGCCGCACCCGGGTCGGGTGCACCGCGAGCTGCTGCGCAACACCGTCGAAGTCGTCACCGGCATCTGCGACACCGTGGGCGACGCGATGGCCGACCTGCGGGCGAGCCTGGCGGCGGTCGTGCCCGTGGCCGACGAGCTCGGCGTCGACCTCTTCGGCGGCGGGACCCACCCCTTCGCCTCCTGGACCGCCCAGCAGCTCAGCGACGGCCACCGCTACGAGGAGCTGATCAACCGCACGCAGTGGTGGGGCCGCCAGATGCTGATCTGGGGGGTGCACGTGCATGTCGGGCTGCCCGAGCCGGCGCGGGTGATGCCGGTGCTCTCGGGCCTGCTCACCTACTACCCCCATCTGCAGGCCCTGTCGGCCTCCTCCCCGATCTGGGCCGGGGTGGACACCGGCTACGCCTCCAACCGCGCGCTGATGTTCCAGCAGCTGCCGACAGCGGGGCTGCCCTTCCAGTTCGAGACATGGGCGGAGTTCGAGCGCTTCGCGCAGGACCAGCTGACCACGGGGGTGATCGACGACCTCTCGGAGATCCGGTGGGACGTCCGGCCGGCCGCCCACCTCGGCACCCTGGAGAACAGGGTGTGCGACGGCATCTCCTCCGTCGACGACCTGGCGGCCCTGGTCGCTCTGTCGCACTGCCTCGTGGTCGACCTCGACACCAGGATCGCGGCGGGCGAGCGGGTCGCGACGATGGCGCCCTGGCACGTCCAGGAGAACAAGTGGCGCGCCGCGAGGTACGGCCTCGACGCCATCGTCATCCTCGACGCCGATTGCAGCGAGCGGCTGGTCACCGACGACCTCGACGACCTCGTCGAGCGGTTGCGTCCGGTCGCCGAGCAGCTGGGCTGCGCGGCCGAGCTGGAGCTGGTCGGCCAGATCCCGGGTCGGGGAGCGTCGTACCAGCGGCAGCGAGCCGTCGCCGAGCAGAGCGGCGGCGACCTGGTGGCCGTCGTGGACTCGGTGGTCCGCGAGCTGCGCGACGGGCTCTAAGGGACGCGCAGCGACCGCTCAGCGCGGGGGCGGCGGCAGGGCGTCGGTCGACTCGAGCTGACCCATGCCGGTCAGCAACAGCAGGTCGACCACCACCGCCCGCAGCTGGGCGAGCACCACCTCGGCGGTCATCACGTCGGAGCGTTCGACGATCCCGGATCCCTCCCCCACCCTGAGCAGGGCAGGGCGGGCCGCCAACGGGGTCCGGTCGGCCATCAGCTCCTCGACGACCTCGTCGACCGCCGCCGCCAGGTCGAGCGCGAGCAGGGCGTAGGAGTGCGGGATCGGGCGACGGTGATGGGCCGCCACCGCGACGTGCCGCACCAGCACCCGCGTACTGCGCAACGCCCGGTCGAGCGGCCCGACGAGATCGGCCATCCTCCGGATCGTCGGCTTGTGCCGGACCCGGAACGGCGAGGAGGTCACGACCGCCATCCCCTCGTCCGCGGCGGCCTGCAGCTGACGGATCAGGGCGTCGGTGGCCCGTGCGTCTGCCAGCAGGTCGAGACCGTGCTCCGCGTCGCCGTCCTGCATCACCTCGGCCGCGCCGCGCAGGAGCTCGGCGACCTTGCGCATCACCACCGCCGCCTGCTCACGCGGACGGCGCAGGGGCGCCGCCGGCACGACCGTGGCGGCCACCAGGGCGACCGCTCCCCCGATCACCGCGTCGGTCCACCGCGTCAGGCTCGCGCCCGATCCCGGCACCAGGGCCGCCACGAAGATCGCCTGCACGGCGGCCTGGTTGACGAAGAGACTGCCGGCGTCCATCAGCAGCGCCGTGCTCATCGCCAAGCCGACCACCAGCCCGATCTGCCACGCACCGGTGCCGAGTTGGGCCACGAACAGGTCCCCGAGGAAGACGCCGATCGCCACGCCCGCCGTGACCTCGGCGACGCGTCGCAGCCGCTGGCCGTACGACGTGCCGAGGCTGACCACGGCAGCGATCGGTGCGAACACCGGCAGGGTGTGCCCGAGCAGGTCGTGGGCGATCAACCATGCGACACCCGCGGCCACCGCACACTGGACCAGCTGCCAGCGCTTGGCCTGCCATCGCGCGACCCGGCTGCGCACCGACGTGCGGCCGCGACTCCACGCCGCCTCGAACGCCGGGCCCTCCATGCTCGACGATCCTGCCAGAGCCGCGGGTCGCGCGTGGCGGGCGGCCGCATGCTCAGGCCGCCGGCTCGTGCGCCCAGGCCAGGGCCTGCTGCAGATCGGCGAGGTCGCGATACCAGGTCCGCACCTCGGTGCGGCAGCGCACCCGCTGCTTCATCGTGTCGTACTCCGAGCACTCGGCCGCCGCCTCCGAATCGGTCGGCGGGTAGAGCGCCGTGCCGTCGTAGTGGAAGATCGAGAAGCCGTTGGCGGCATCGCCCTCGACCCGCACGATCGTGTCGCCCGCGGGTGCGACCGAGCTGCTGGCGGTGCCGCCGAGCCCGAGGGCGACGGTCATCCCGACCAGGGTCACCCCCGCGCCGACGAGGGGCCCCCGCCAGATCCGGGACCTCACGACGCCTCGCCCTTGGCCCACTTCAGCGCCTGCTTGAGAGCGGCCAGCTCGGCGTAGCGGGTCTTGACGTGCACGCGGCACCGAGCGCGGCCGATCTTGGCCGGGAAGGTGTTGCACTCGTCGATGGCGACGCCCTGGCGTGCGGTGAACTCGGAGGTGCCGTCGTAGTGCAGGATGCCGAAGCCGTTCTGCGCGTCGCCGGTCACCCGGACGACCGTGTCGGGCGCGGGCTCGGGCGCCGTCGCCCGCACGGCCGGGCCGGCGTGGGCGACGCCGACGAGCAGCCCACCGGCCAGGAGTCCGGCGAGCGCGGACACTCCCGGGCGGGGCCGGCGGAGGACCCTCCGATGGGGCTGGTTCAAGGGCCGAGTCAAGGGCTGGGTCAAGGGCCGAGTCAAGGGCTGGGTCACGTGCATGGTCACTCCCGAGAGGTGGTGCACCGGCGAGTTCCGGTGACGCCGACGACGCTAGGCAGTGCTGCGGTCCCGGGCGTGCCCTCGACCCTCCGCTGTGGAGGCGCCTCGACGGCGGACGACCTGGGGAGGATTCGCGGGCCGCGCGCCGGTCCGATGTCCGCAGGCATGACTCGGTGGCCGCTCGGTCGTTGCCGGGGTGCATGCTTGTGGCCTACGTCACGCCCCGACGGCCTCCCCCGACCCGCCGTAGACCGGCTCCACCGAAAGGCACCCCCCGTGGTCTCACCGATCGATCCCACGTCCGCTGCGTTCCTCCTCGCCGAGAACCGCAGCATGCCGATGCACGTGGGCGGGTTGCAGCTCTTCGAGAAGCCGGCCGGGGCAGGACCCGACTACACCCGCGAGATGTACGAGGCGATGCGCGACGTCGACGACATCGCTCCCCTCTTCCTCAAGCACCCGTACCGCTCGGTCAAGACCGGAGCCCAGCTGGTCTGGCGACCCGACGAGCAGTTCGACATCGAGCACCACGTGCGCCACAGCGCCCTCCCGGCGCCGGGTCGCTACCGCGAGCTCTTCGACCTGTGCTCGCGCCTGCACTCCACCCGACTCGCCTGGGAGCGCCCCCTCTGGGAGGCCCACATCATCGAGGGCCTGGCCGACGACAAGGTCGCGATGTACACCAAGACCCACCACGCCCTCGTCGACGGCGTCTCGGCGATGCGGCTGCTGCAGAGCGTGCTCACCACCGACCCCGACCGCCGTGGCATGCCCGCTCCGTGGGGCTACCGCCCACGCGTCAAGGCCAAATCGGCCGACCCCCTGCCCGATGGCGGCGGCCTCGGCGAGGTCCCGATCCAGGCGGTGCGCACGGCGCTCGGCATGACCGCCGAGGCCGCCGGCCTGCCGGGCGCGCTCGTGCGCACGCTCACCAAGGGACTCAAGAACGAGACCTCGGCCGTGTCCTTCCACGCTCCGCGCACGATCTTCAACCAGACCATCACCGGAGCCCGCCGGTTCGCCGCCCAGGACTGGCCGGTCGAGCGTCTGCGCACGATCGGCAAGGCCACCGGGACGACCATCAACGACGTCGTGCTGGCCATGTGCAGCGGCGCGATGCGCTCCTACCTGCTCGAGCAGAACGCCCTCCCCGACGCCCCGCTGGTCGCGATGGTGCCGGTCGGGCTCAACGCGAAGCAGTCCCACGTCGCCTCGGCCGACGGGGGGAATGCCATCGGGGCCGTCATGGTCCAGCTCGCCACCGACCTGCCCGACCCGGCCAAGCGGCTGGCGTCGATCCACCGCTCGATGAAGGACGGCAAGCAGGCGCTCTCGGCGATGACGCCGATGCAGATCATGGCGATGAGTGCCATCGGTCAGGCACCTGCGATCCTCGGCCCGGTGCTGCGGATGCAGGGCATCATGCGCCCGCCGTACAACCTCATCATCAGCAACGTGCCCGGTCCGCGCACCACGCACTACTGGAACGGCGCGAAGATGACCGGCACCTACCCGCTCTCGATCCCGATCAACGGCATGGCCCTCAACATCACCTGCACGTCGTACGACGGGCAGATGGCCTTCGGCCTGATCGGCTGCCGGCGGACCGTGCCGAGCCTGCAGCGGATGCTGGTGCACCTCGAGGACGAGGTCGTCGCGCTGGAGCTGGCGGCCGGGGTCGCCTGA
Organism: Actinomycetota bacterium; assembly: GCA_009702305.1. GTDB lineage: Bacteria > Actinomycetota > Actinomycetes > Propionibacteriales > Nocardioidaceae > Nocardioides. The sequence continues at coordinate 6,198 of WLIH01000011.1, forward strand.
ACGACCGGATCAGGGCAGCTCGACGAGGCCGCCGCCGACCTGGGCGGCCACCGCGCGCAGTCGCGCCCGGGTCACGTCGGCGACCGTGAGAAGCCCGCTGGCGTGGGCATTGGAGCCGACCCGGGTGGGCTCGGCGGAGTTGATGCTCACGCAGGTCCGCCGACCGCCGTCGGCGGCGTTCTGCAGAGCGACGGCATGGCCGGTGGTCCCGCTGCCGGCGAAGAAGTCGAGCACCCGGGCATCGGCCGGCATGGTGGCGAGGATGCGTCGGAGCAGACCGGTCGGCTTGGGCGACTCGAAGACGTGGCCGACGATCTCCTTGAGCTCGGCCACAGCGGTGTCGGTCGAGCCGACCTCCTCGGCCAGCCAGATGGTCGGCAGCTTCTTGCGTCGACCCGGGCTGAGCCAGTCGCGCTGGAAGACGTCGACCCGCGCGCCGTCACGGCCCTTGATGGTGCGGCACACGAGGTCGTCACCGCGCTTGTCGATGAGCGGGCGGCTCCACCGCCACACGGCCGGCTGACCGTCGCCGAAGACCGGGCTGATCTCCTCGGCGCCGTCGAACGGCGTGGTGCGCACCCGGCCGCTCACCGGGTCGCCCCAGATCGGGAAGTGCAGCGTCGGGGCCGTGACCGGGTTGAACTTCTTGTTGGTGTTGCGCAGCGGCAGGTGGCGGAAGCGCCGGCCGGACTCGTCGCGCTGCGGGAAGTCGGCCGGGTCGACGGTCTCGCTGCTGGAGGCCTGCAGCACGCTCAGGCGCGGGTCGCGGACGTAGACGAGCAGATACTCGTGGCTGGTCGCGAAGCCGTTGCCCAGCTGGCGGCCCTTGGGGTTGAGGTTGACCACGATCTGCGCGAGGAAGCCCGCCTCCCCGAAGACCTCGTCCATCAGCAGGCGCAGGTGGGCGGCCTCGTGGTCGTCGATGCTGACGTAGATCGCCCCGGTCTGCGCGAGCAGCGCGCGGGCGGCCTCCAGCCGCGGTCGCATCATCGCCACCCAGGCCTGGTGCCGGCTGGCGCCGCCGGCCCCGCGGATGTCGTCGTGATAGGCGAAGTCGTTGCCGGTGTTGTACGGCGGGTCGATGTAGACCAGGTCGAAGGGACCCTCCAGCCGGGCGAGGACCTCGAGATTGTCGCCCTCGATGAAGGTGTTCCACGGCTGCACCCGCGCACCCTAGTGCGCCGGCGCCTGTGACTGCTGTGACAAATGATTCGGATGAGACTCGCGTCAACTCCTGCGACTCCTGGGGTGAAAGCCTTAGCCTTGCACGAGTGCGCACCCGTCCCCCTTTGATCGCCGCCGCCCTGGCCTGCCTGCTGGCCGCCGGGGCGCCGGCGCTCGCCCAGGACCGGCCCGCGGGCGCGCGCGCGGACGAGCAGGCGATCCAGCCCGTCGACTCCGGTCACCTGCGCCACTCCTCGGACCGCGAGCCGGGCCTGCTGGCCCCGGCGCTCTCCCCGCGGCAGGCGCTCCTGGTGCCCGCCCGGCGTACGACGACCTCGACGCGCCAGATCGCTCCGGGCGTGCGCTACACGACCTGGGACCAGCGCGACGCCCGCGGACCGATCCGGGCCCACCTGCTCGCGATCGACTGGACGACGCCCGGCGTGCGCATCGACTACCGCAACCCCGGCTCGGTCGCCGCGACCGACGACGTCCTCGACATGGTGCGCCGCAGCGGCGGCATCGCCGGGGTCAACGGCGACTTCTACGACATCGGCAATACCGGTGCACCGCTCGGCGTCGGCATGTCAGCGGCCCGCGGGCTCTACAACGCCCGCGCCAGCGGTTGGAACTCCGCCTTCTACCTGACCCAGAAGGGCCGCCCCGAGATCGGCACCGTGCCGTTGCGCGGCGTGATCAAGCAGCACCCGCAGCTGACGATCACCAACGTCAACTCCCACTTCGTCGCGCCCGGCGGGATCGGCGTCTACACCCCCCGCTGGGGCTCGACTCCCGGCTACCAGGTCACGCAGGGCCAGGAGCAGGACATCCGGATGCTCGTCGTCCGCGACCAGGTGGTCGTCGCCAACAAGGCGAAGCTGGATCCGGGTCACCACATCGACGGGATGGTGCTGGTCGGGCGGGGCGAGGGGGCGGCCGGGCTGCGACGGCTCAAGAAGGGCACCAAGCTGCGCGCCAACTGGTGGCTCAAGGACGACCCGTCGATGGTGATCACCGGCAGCAAGTTCCTGATCGACGACGGCATCATCCAGGTCGTCGACGACACCGAGATGCACCCTCGCACGGCGATCGGCATCGACCGAGACACCCACGAGGTGCTGCTGCTGGTGATCGACGGGCGCCAGTCCTTCAGCCGTGGCTACACGATGGTCGAGCTGGCGCGGATGATGATGGACCTGGGCGCCGACGAGGCGCTCAACCTCGACGGAGGCGGCTCGACGACCATGGTCGCGCGCCAGCGCAGCGGCAGCCTCGGGGTGATGAACTCACCCTCCGACGGCTTCCTGCGTCACGTCGCCAACTCGGTCGTCGTCTCCTACCACCAGCCGTAGCCGCTCCCTGACGGCCTCGGGCCTCAGGCCGTCGACGGTCGGGGCAGGGTCAGCGGCAGGTCGAGAGACGAGACCAGCCCAGGCGGGGCAGCCACGACGTACGGCGCGGCGTTGAGCACCCGCATCGCGGTCGCGACCATGCCGTGCTCGGTCGCAGTGCTCTCGTCGCCGGGGTCGCCGAAGGCCAGCTCGCAGGTCATCGACGGCGAGCCGTCCACGAGGATCCGGTAGACGCCGTCGCGCGCGGCGTCCGGCCAGTCCGGCGCGAGGTCGGGGGCCATCCGGTTGACGTGCTCGATCACGATGGCGTCGCGACCCTCGACCACGCCGATCGTCTCCATCCGCACGGCACCGCAGGTGCCTGCCGGGATCGTGCCGGCGGCCACGACGAGCTCGCGCGGCGTCGCTCGCCGCTCGTAGGTCTCGCGGATCTCATCGAGCTCCAGTCCGAGGGCCGCGGCGACGTAGTGCACCGGCGGACCCCAGGCGTGCAGCTGGGAGCCGTCCAGCTCCATCAGCGGCGTCGAGTCGAGAGGGCGCCCGAAGCCGAAGACGTCCATCATCAAGAACTCGTTGGCGTAGGAGTCGTAGCGGAAGATCTCTTGGACCCGCACAGATCGCACGCTCTCAGAGCAGGTCGCCAACACCGCGACGAGCTGATCGGCGGCGAAGCCCGGCTCGACGCCCGACGCGTAGATCGTCGCCCCTCCCGCCTGAGCCGCCTCGGTCAGCTGATCGACCAGACCCGCGTCCCAGGCGGGCGGGTACATCAGCCCGGGCGAGCTGACCGTGACGACGTCGACCCCGGCTCGCAGGAGCGCGAGGTAGACCGGCACGTTGGTGGCGTCGAGCTCGGGCCCGGAGGCCGTGTAGACGACACAGTCGGGCCGGGAGGCCAGCACGGCGTCCAGGCTCTGAGTGGTGCGCACCCCCATCGGGCCGATGCCGACGAGCTCGCCGGCGTCGCGTCCCGCCTTGTCGTCGCCGTGCACCCAGACGGCGACGACCTCGAAGTCGGGGCGGGCGTGGGCGACGCGCAGGGCGATCGAGCCGACGGCGCCGGTCGACCAGAGTGCGATCCGGGTCGGGCGACCGGGCGACCGTGCGCGACGGCCTGAGGGACTCATGACAGGAAACCTAAAACGATCTATGGTCTTGCGCAACCACCGTCCTCCCGCACATCGAGGTGCCTCATGCCCCGTCGCGTCATCCAGTTCTCCACCGGCCACGTCGGGGTGCACGCGCTGCGCCAGATCATCGAGCGACCCGATCTGGAGCTCGTGGGCGTCCACGCCTCCTCCCCCGCGAAGATCGGCCAGGACGCCGCCGACCTCGTCGGCCTGGACGAGCCGACGGGTGTGATCGCCACCGACGACCTCGCGGCGCTGGTAGCGCTGCAGGCCGACGTGGTCGTCTACACGACCCAGGCCGAGACGCGACCGGCCGAGGCGCTGGCGGAGGTCTGCGCCTTCCTCCGGGCCGGGACCAACGTGGTCGGCAGCTCCTTCGTGTGGCTGCTCAACCCGACCACCGCCCCCACGTGGCTGACCGAGCCGATCACGGCCGCCTGCCTCGAGGGTGGGACCTCGATGTACGTCAACGGCATCGATCCAGGCTTCTCCGGCGACACGCTCGCCCTCGCCGCGCTCAGCCTGACCGGGAGCGCCACGCAGGTGCGGGTCCAGGAGGTCTGCGACTACGGGTCCTACGACGACGCCGCCTTCACCGGTGTGGCCTTCGGCTTCGGCTCCGTGCCCGGCGACGAGCCGCCGATGATGTTCCTGCCCGGAGTGCTCGACTCCATCTGGGGACCGTCCCTGCAGCTGATCGCCGGCTGCCTCGACGTCGAGGTGGAGGAGGTCCGCGAGTTCTACGAGCCGTGGGTCGCCACCGAGCCGATCGACTGCACGATGATGCGGGTCGAGCCGGGGCAGACCGCAGCGGTGCGCTTCGGGATCGAGGGGTATGTCGGCGGACGGCCCCGCATCGTGCTGGAGCACGTCAACCGGCTCACGGCCGCCGCCGGTCCCGACTGGGCCTACCCACCCGAGGGCCGGCCCGGCGTGCATCGCGTCGTCGTCTCCGGCTCCCCCGGCGTGGAGATCAACACCCATGTGGGACTCGACGGGGTCGACCACAACATCGGCGGCGTGGTCGCCACCGCAGCGCGAGTCGTCAACGCGATCGACGCCGTCTGCGACGCGGCGCCGGGGATGCTGGCCGTGACCGACCTGCCGGGCTCCTACGCCGGCCGCGTCGTGTGGTGAGCCCCCGACCGACCCGCCCGGCGGGAGGGTCGCAGGCCCGCGGCGACCGCACCCGTGCGCTCATCGTCGAGGAGATGGTGCGCTGCGTCCTGGAGGAGGGATTCGCCGCCGCCAGCGCCAACCGCGTCGCCGACCGGGCCGGGGTGACCTGGGGCGTCGTGCAGTACCACTTCGGCAATCGCACCGGGATCCTCGCGGCGGTGATCGAAGCCGGCTTCGCCTCGCTCACCGCGGAGATGGCCAGCATCACCGTCTCGGCAGGCCCCTCGCGCGAGCGCGTCGGTGAGGTGATCGACGCCGGGTGGGCGGCCTTCTCGAGCCCGCTCTCGCGTGCGGCGTTCGAGATCCTGGTCGCCACCCGCACCGATCGCGCCGCCGAGCTCGACGACCGCCTCGTCGACATCGCCCGTCACACGCGTCGTCTGGGCTCGATGCTGACGCCTGGTCACCCGGCGGTCGGCGAGGTCATCTGGTCGGCCCTGCGCGGGATGGCGCTCACCCAGATGGTCGTCCGGGAGCAGATCGACACCGCACGCGAGCGGGCGGCCCTGACGGAGGTCGTGACGGCGTTCTTGGAGGCGCAGCCGTGACCCGCGCGGTCACGACCCGATCAGGACCGCACCGCCACCAGGGCGGCCGAGGTGACCGGGGCGAAGCACTCGGGCAACGGCTCCTCGACCGGCTGCGGGTCGACCAGGACGCGCTTGCCACGCACGGTCACGTCGACCCCCGGAGGGACGTCGCAGCCGACCGACACGACGGTGACCCAGGCGCTCTCGTCCTCGCTCAGGTCGGCCGCGCGGTAGCGCTTCACCAACGTGCCCTGCATCGACTCGACCCCGGCCCCGGCCGCCCAGGCACGGATGTCGGCGGCGCCGTCGACCTGGGTCGCACGACGGGCGGGCTCGCCTCCGGCCGCGGTCCTGCTGACGACGGCGATCTCGCGGCCGGCCGAGCGGTCGGCCTGCTCTGCGACCGACGGGCTCTGGCTACCGGATACGACGACGGCAGCGAGGGCGACGGCAGCGAGCAGGGTCGGGGCGGGCACACGGAAGATCGACATGGTGCCTACGACGCTAACGCCCCGGGTGGGGTTCCGACAGGCGTTCGCCGACGTGGCAGGCTGCAGGTGTGCCAGCAGAGCGTCGCAGCTTCACCCGGGCCGAGCTGGAGTCCTTCCGCGATGCCGAGGTGCCCGACCTGCTCGGCGGCCCGCACCAGCCGGTGCGACTGCTCTTCGTCGGGATCAACCCGGGGCTCTGGACCGCGGCGACCCAGACCCACTTCGCCCACCCGGGCAACCGCTTCTATCCCGCGCTGCTGCGCGCCGGGATCATCGAGCACCCGATCGACCCGGCGGCAGGCATGAGCGAGCAGGACCGTGAGCGGCTGCGCGCGCGCGGCATCGGCATCAGCAATCTCGTGCACCGGGCCACCGCGAAGGCCTCCGAGCTGACCACCGCGGAGCAGCGCGAGGGCGGGGCGCGCCTGACCGCGCTCGTCGAGCGGGTAGGACCGCGGGTGGTCGCGGTCGCCGGCATCACGGCGTACCGCCTCGCCTTCGACCGCCCGAAGGCCGTGCCCGGCCGCCAGCTCGAGCGACTCGGCGGCGCGGAGCTCTGGGTCGTGCCCAACCCCAGCGGCCTCAACGCCCACGAGAGCGTCGCCAGCCTCGCCACGGCGTACGCCGATGCGGCGCGCGCCGCCGGGGTGCTCACCTAGGGAAGGGCTGGTCCTTGCCCAGGACCGTGAGACCGTCCTCGACGACGAAGCCGCGTGCCCGGTCGACCTCGGGGTCGACGCCGATCTCGGCGCCGGGCGGGACGACGACGTTCTTGTCCAGGATGGCGTTGCGCACGATCGCGCCGGCGCCGATCCGCACGCCGTTGAGCAGCACGGAGCCGGTCACCTCGGCACCCGACTCGACGCGCACGGCCGGCGAGAGCACCGATCGGGTCACCCGGCCCCCGGTCACGACGACTCCCGGGGAGAGCACGGCCTCGTCGGTGCGGGCGCGCGACCCGTCGGCGCCCTGGACGAGCTTGACCGGCGGCTGCGGCCCGTAGGAGGTGTAGATCGGCCAGTCGAAGTTGTAGAGGTTGAAGACCGGCAGCGGCGAGACGACGTCCATATGGGCGGCGTAGTAGGAGCCCAGCGACCCGACGTCGCGCCAGTAGCCCCGGTCGCGGTCGGTCGCACCGGGCACGACGTTGTCCTTGTAGTCGTAGACCCCCGCCTGCGAGCGGCGCACGAAGGCGGGCACGATGTCGCCGCCCATGTCGTGCTTGGAGCCGACCATGGTCGAGTCGCGGGTGACCGCCTCGACGAGGGCGTCGGCGTCGAAGACGTAGTTGCCCATCGAGGCCAGCACCTCGCCGGGGCTGTCGGGCAGACCGACCGGGGAGGTGGGCTTCTCGAGGAACTCGCGGATGCGCGACGGCTCGTCGGGCTGCACGTCGATGACCCCGAACTGGTCGGCGAGCCCGATCGGCTGGCGGATCGCCGCCACGGTGCACGCGGCGCCGCTGTCGACGTGCTGCGCGATCATCTGCGAGAAGTCCATC
>WLIH01000110.1 GCA_009702305.1 Actinomycetota bacterium
AAATCAACACATTCACAGATCCGTTCGAGAGGTCCCGATGTACGCCGAAGAACGTCAGCAGGCGATGGCCCAGCTGGTGGCCGAGCGCGGCCGCCTGTCCGTGGTCGAGCTCGCCGAGACCTTCGACGTCACCACCGAGACCGTACGCCGCGACCTGTCGGCGCTCGAGCGGCTCGGGCTCGCCCGCCGGGTGCACGGCGGCGCCGTGCCGGCCGGCTCGCTCGCCATGATCGAGTCCGGACTGCTGGAGCGCGACCAGGTGCTCCCCGACGAGAAGCAGCGCATCGCTCGCCGGGCGCTCGACCTGCTGCCAGCCGCCGGCTCCACCGTCTTCATCGACGCCGGATCGACCACGGGTCACCTGATCGGCCTGCTGCCGCGCGACACCCGACTCGTGGTCTTCACCCACGCCGTGCCGATCGCGGCACGACTCGCGTCGCATCCCCACGTCGAGTTGCACCTGCTGCCCGGACGGGTCCGGGTCACGACTCAGGCGGCCGTCGGGGCCGACACCGTGGAAGCCCTGCAGCGGATCCGCGCCGACGTCGCCTTCGTCGGCGCCAACGGCATCTCAGCCGATCACGGCGCGAGCACCCCGGACCGCGACGAGGCAGCCACCAAGCGAGCGATGGTGCGCAGCGCGCACCGCGTCGTGGTGCTCGCCGATGCGACCAAGGTCGGCCAGGAGTCCGCGATCAGCTTCGCCGACATCGGGGACGTCGACGTGCTCGTCACCGACGACCAGGTGCGTGAGCGCGACAGCGCCGCGCTCACCGCCGCCGGCGTCGAGGTGCTGGTCTCATGATCGTCACGCTGACCCCCAACCCGAGCCAGGACCGCACGGTCGTGCTCGAGACCTCGCTCGTGCGCGGCGCCGTGCAACGCGTCGTCTCCGAGTCGTCGCAGGCCGGCGGCAAGGGCGTCAACATCTCCCGCGCCTCCGTCTCGGCCGGCATCGCGTCCATCGCGGTGCTGCCCGCCCCCGACGACGACCCGTTCGTGCACGAGCTGCTCGCCGCCGGGATCGACTGCCGACCGGTCCCCCACCGCGCCAGTCCCCGGGTCAACATCGCGATCACCGAACCCGACGGCACCACGACCAAGCTCAACTCGCCCGGCGTGCCCGTCACCGCGGCGACGCTCGACGACCTGGCCCAGGCGCTGCGTCGGCGCGCGGAGACCGCGGACTGGATCGTCCTCGCTGGCTCCCTGCCGCCGGGGGCGCCCACCGACTGGTACGCCACGCTGGTCGCCGACCTGGCGGGCGGCGCGGCCCGGATCGCGGTCGACACCAGCGACGAGCCGCTGCGCGCCCTGGTGGCACATCTGCCCCAGGCGGCCCCGCACCTGATGAAGCCCAACGGCGCCGAGCTCGCGTCGTTCACCGGTGGCGACGGCGACGAGCTGGAGTCCGACCCCGTCGCTGCGGCCCGGGCCGCTCGCACCCTGGTGGACGCCGGCGTCGAGACCGTGCTCGCGACCCTGGGCGGGCACGGCGCCGTGCTGGTCACCCGCGACGGCGCCTGGCACGCCACGCCGCCGCCCACCACCGTCGTCAGCACCGTGGGTGCCGGCGACTCCAGCCTCTTCGGCTACCTGCTCGGTGACCTGCGCCAGCTCGCACCGGCTCCTCGACTCGCACTCGCCGTGGCTTACGGAAGTGCGGCTGCCGGGCTCCCCGGCACCACCATCCCGCTGCCGGCCCAGGTCCACCCGGACCTGGTCACCGTCCGCGAACTGCTCGACACCCAGGGAGGGTGAAGTGTCTGACCTGATCACTGTGGACCTGGTCCGCCTCGATGCGGACCTCGGATCCGACAAGCACACCGTGATCCGCGCGCTCGCGGACGTCGTCGGCAGCGCCGGGCGCGCGAGCGACGTCGGCCGGCTCAGCGACGACGCCCTGGCACGCGAGGCGACCTCGCCGACCGGCCTCGCCGGCGGCATCGCCATCCCGCACTGCCGCACGGCCGGTGTCGGCGAGGCGACCCTCGCCTTCGCCAGGCTCGCTCCCGGTGTCGACTTCGGGGCCAAGGACGGCGCCGCCGACCTGGTCTTCCTGATCGCTGCCCCCGACGGGGGTGACGCCTCGCACCTCAAGCTCCTCACGCTGCTCGCCCGCGCCCTCGTGAAGCCGGCCTTCACCGACGGCCTGCGCGCTGCCAGCACGGCGGAGGAGGTCGTCGCCCTCGTCAGCGAGGTCGTCGCTCCCGCAGCCGTGCCCGCAGCCGCGCCCGCCGGCGCTACGGACGCGCCGGCCGCCGCGCCCGCCGTACGCCGCAGCCTGGTCGCCGTCACCGCCTGCCCGACCGGCATCGCCCACACCTACATGGCGGCCGAGGCGCTCGAGGCCGCAGCGGCCCGCGCCGGGGTCGACATCGCGGTCGAGACCCAGGGCTCGGCCGGCTCCACCCCGCTCTCCCCCGACACGATCTCCCAGGCCGACGCCGTGATCTTCGCTGTCGACGTGGGCGTGCGCGACCGCGGACGCTTCGCCGGCAAGCCCGTCGTCTCCTCGGGCGTGAAGCGCCCGATCGACGACGGCGACGCCATGATCGCCGAGGCCCTGCGCTACGCCGACGACCCGGGTGCGCCCCGTGTCGAGGGCAGCGTGACCGCGGGTGAGGGCGGCGGAGCCGGTGAGTCGATCGGCGGCACGGTGCGCCGAGTGCTGATGACCGGCGTCTCCTACATGATCCCGTTCGTCGCCGCTGGTGGTCTGCTGATCGCGCTGAGCTTCCTGCTCGGAGGCTACGAGATCGTCAACCACCCCGAAATCGCGACCAACAACACCGTCTTCAACCTGCCAGACCTCGACGCTCTGGGTCTGGATCATGCGCTCTTCGGCAGCTCGCTGCTTGCCTACCTGGGCGCGCTGCTGTTCGTGCTCGGCGGCGCGGCATTCGGCTTCCTGGTGCCGGCACTGGCGGGCTACATCGCCTACGCCATCGCCGATCGCCCGGGCATCGCGCCCGGCTTCGTGATGGGCGCGATCGCCGGCACGACCCAGTCCGGCTTCCTGGGCGGCATCATCGGCGGTGTGCTCGCCGGTCTGGTGGCGCGCTACATCGCCTCCTGGAAGGTCCCGACCTGGGCCCGCGGGCTGATGCCGGTGCTGGTGATCCCGCTCGGCGCCACCCTGGTCAGCGGTTTCGTGATGCTCGTGGTGCTCGGCAAGCCGCTCGGCAAGCTGATGACCTCGCTCAGCGACGGCCTCGACGCCATGGGCGACAAGCCCGGTCTGGCGATCCTTCTCGGCGTGATCCTCGGTCTGATGATGGCCTTCGACATGGGCGGCCCGCTCAACAAGACGGCGTACGCCTTCGCCACGACCGGATTGGGCGCCGCCGCCACCTCGACCGACGCCCCCGAGCTGAAGGTGATGGCCGCAGTCATGCTCGCCGGCATGGTGCCACCGATCGCCCTGGCCCTGGCCACCGTCCTGCGTCCGAGCCTCTTCACTCCTGCCGAGCGTGAGAACGGCAAGGCCGGCTGGCTGCTCGGGGCGTCGTTCATCACCGAAGGCGCGATCCCGTTCGCTGCGGCCGACCCGCTGCGGGTGATCCCGTCGATCATGCTGGGCAGCGCCGTGACCGGCGGCCTGGCCGAGGCCTTCGGGGTCACGCTGCGCGCCCCCCACGGCGGCATCTTCGTGCTGTTCGCCGTCGATGGCGTGCTCGGCTTCCTGATCGCCCTGGTCGCCGGGGTCGCGGTCGCTGCGGCGGCTGTGATCACCTTGAAGTCGATGGCCAAGACCCCCGCCGCCGACGTCGCTACCGTCTGAGCGTCCACCACCCACGAGGAGCAGCCATGCCCAGCACCACCGTCACCGTCGGCTCGGCCGTCGGCCTGCACGCCCGACCGGCCGCGATCATCTCCGAGGCCGCCGGCGACCTGGACTCCGAGGTCTACCTCGCCGTCGCCGGCGACGAGCCGGTCGAGGCCAGCTCCGCGCTGCTGATCATGACCCTCGGCGCCGGCAACGGCGACCAGGTCGAGGTCTCCGGCGACAGCCAGGCCGACGTCGACCTGATCGCCGCGCTGGTCGCCAAGGACCTCGACGCGTAGGGAGGCCGCCAGCGCCACGCACGAGCCCGCGCGGAGGCGACCGCGGGTGGCGGCCGGCGGTCGCGACACACCAGAGTCGTCCGGCCCGGCGTGTCGCAGCCCTGCTGTGTCGTGTCGCGTCGGGATACCCGGTCGACCGGGTATCCCGACACCGCGACCAGACCGCTCAGTCGGAGGCGGAGAGCCGACGGCGCAGCTCCCGGTAGACCACGCGAGCCCCCACGGCGCGCTGGAGCTCCTTCATGATGACGGTGAAGAACTCGCGGCGGTACGTGTCGTCGGTGATGGCCGTGACCGTGAAGTAGAGCCCCGAGAAGCCGGCGAGGAACGTCGCCACCCGGATCAGCTGGACGCTGACCAGGTGCGGTCCGGGTGGGTACGTCGGCGCATCGCCAATCCAGCTCTCCACCACGGCAGGGTCGATGGCGACGGCGCCGAAGACGATGAAGAAGCCGAAGACGGCGACGGCCAGCAGCACGACCTGCACGACCTGGGCCACGACGAGGACGATCAGCAGGTTGACCATCTGCAAGCCGCCGACCTGCGCCTCCTCCGGTAGGTCGACGTCGCCGTCGGCGACCAGCTCGCGCGCGGCGGCCTCCAGGGGCGTGCCCTCGGCAGCGGCGAGCAGGTCGTCGGTGTGGATCTGGTCGTCGAACTCGTCGAGCTCCTGGGCCAGGCGCGGCACCAGGAAGCCGATCGCGGCCGCAGCGAAGAAGAGGATCGCGCTCCACAGCACGCCGCCGTGCAGCGCCGAGGCCACCTGCCAGACCTCGGTGTTGATGAAGAGGAAGGTGATGAACAGCAGCAGCATCGGCAGCGCGCGGGTGGCCAGCGGGAGCAGCAGCCCGAGGCTGCCGAAGGCCCGGCGCAGTGCCCAGCCCGCGATGACCGAGGCCTGCAGCGCGCGCAGGGCATAGGTGCCGAGCCAGAGCACCAGGACGCTCGCGCCGACGGCGAAGCCCGTCGACGGCGAGGTGACCAGGCCGGTGCCGGTGCCGACGAGCGCTCCGAGGAGCGTGCCGACGCCCAGCACGCTGACCACGCGCGCCCGGCTGAGCTTGGCCTCGACGTCGGCTCGGACGTCGTCGACGAAGTACGGCAGGCCGTGGTGCAGGAACCACGCCTCGGCGGCCAGCACCGGGTCGACGGGCTGCCCCGCTCCCCCGCGTCGGCGCCGGTCAGGCACCCACTCAGGCACGCAGGAGCTCCCGCGCGCGGTCGACGTCGGCGTCCATCTGCACGATCAGCTGCTCGACCGACTCGAAGGCCACCATGCCGCGCAGCCGCTCGACGAACGACACCTCGACCTCGACGCCGTAGAGCTCCAGGTCGGTGCGATCGAGCACATAGCTCTCGATGCGGCGGTAGCGCTCGCCGTCGAACGTCGGGTTGGTCCCGACGCTGATCGCGGCGGGGAGGACCTCGCCGCTGTCGAGGCGGCGCAGCCATCCGGCGTACACGCCGTCGGCCGGAGCCGCGGTCAGCCCGTCGGTCGGCACGTTGGCGGTCGGGAAGCCGAGCTCGCGCCCGCGCTGGTCGCCCTGCACGACGACCCCGCGCACGGCGTACGGACGACCCAGCGCCTCGGCGGCGCCGGCGACGTCGCCGGTGGCCAGGCAGGTGCGGACGTAGGTCGACGACCAGACCATCGGCCCACCGTCGAGCGGGATGCCCTCGGCGGTGAAGTCGTGCTCGACGCCGTAGTCCTCGAGCATGGCGACGTCGCCCGCCGCCCGGCTGCCGAAGCGGAAGTTGGCACCGACGACCACGGCGCCGGCGTGGAGCGTGTCGACCAGCACCTGCCGGCAGAACTCCGCCGGCGACCACTCGGCGATCGTCCGGTCGAAGGGCACGGCGAGCACGGCGTCGGCGCCCGCGTGGCCGAGCAGCTCGGCACGCGCCTCGATCGAGGTCAGCGTGGTCGGGGCGTGCTCGGGGCGCAGCACGGCCATCGGGTGCGGGTCGAAGGTGACGGCGACCAGGGTCAGGCCACGCTGGTCGGCGATCTCCCGGGCCCGGGCCAGGACCTGACGGTGACCGAGGTGGACGCCGTCGAAGTTGCCGATCACGACGGCCGTGCGCCCGAGATCCGCGGGCACGTCGTCGAGGGAACGCCAGATCTGCACGGCTGAAACCCTACTCACACGAAGACCGCGACGGCGCGGGCGACACCGTCGCGGGGCTCGTAGAGCGCCAGGAAGTCGCCGCTCGGGTCGAAGACGGCGCTCAGCGTCTCGATGCCCACGTCGAGCGGCCGACCGACCCTGACGTCGGCGGCGCGCTCGGCGTCGAGCTCGACCGCGGGGAACGCCGCTCGCGCAGCGATGGCGATGGGGAGCAGGGCGAACTCGTCGCCCAGCTGGTCGAGGGTGCGCGCGACGTCGAGGCCGTAGGGACCGACCGCCGTACGCCGCAGCGCGGTGAGGTGCCCGCCGACCCCGAGCCGGGCGCCGGCGTCGCGGGCGATCGCCCGGACGTAGGTGCCGCTCGAGCAGCGCAGCACGATGTCGACGTCGACCGTCTCCGGGGCGTCGGGTGCGCGCCGCACCTCGATCACCTCGAGCTCGTGCACCGTCACCGGTCGCGCGGCGAGCACGACCTCCTCGCCGTCGCGCACCCGCTGATAGGCGCGCTTGCCGTCGACCTTGATCGCGGAGACGGCCGTCGGGACCTGCTCGATGTCGCCCACGAACTCCGCGAGCGCCGAGCGCACGGTCGCCTCGTCGAGATGGGCTGCGGAGACCGTCGCGCTCACCTCGCCCTCGGCGTCGTCGGTGGTCGTCGTGACACCGAGGCGCACCGTGGCGGCGTACCCCTTCTCGGTGAGCATCAGGTGCCCGAGCAGTCGGGTCGCCCGGTTGACGCCGAGCACGAGCACGCCGGTCGCCATCGGGTCGAGGGTGCCGGCATGGCCGACCTTGCGGGTGCCGGCCAGGCGCCGCACCCGGGACACGACGTCGTGGGAGGTGATGCCGGCCGGCTTGTCGACGACGACCAGGCCGGAGTCGATCACGCCTCGGTCGCCCCCGGCTCGGCATCGGCCCCGGTGTCGGTGCCGGTGTCGCTGTCGCTGTCGCTGTCGGCCCCACCGTCCTCAGGGTCGCCGATCTCGCGGGGCTTCTTGTACGGGTCCGGCTCGCCGGCGTACGCCGACCCACGCTGGGCCGCGACCTCGTCGTCGAGCGCCTTGGCACGGGCGAGCACCTCGTCGAGCGCGCGGGCCGTCTCGGGCAGCGCGTCGTGCACGAAGGTGAGCGTCGGCGCGGTGCGCATCTGCAGCTGCTTGGCGACCTCGGAGCGCAGCACGCCCCGCGCGGACTCCAGCGCGGCGGCGGTGGCCACCATCTCCTCCTCACCGCCCAGGACGGTGTAGAAGACGGTCGCCTGCTGGTTGTCACCGGTCACCCGGACGTCGGTGACGGTCACGAACCCGAGCCGCGGGTCCTTGATCCGCCGCTCGAGCATCTCGGCGACGATCACCTGGATCCGGTCGGCGATCTTGCGAACCCGTGGGTTGGCCATGTCTCTACTCTCGTCTCTGCGCCGAGCCGGCGCCAGTTTCCCTGCCGAACGGGCTGAGTCGGCGCTAGTTTC
>WLIH01000111.1 GCA_009702305.1 Actinomycetota bacterium
GGGCTCGGCGCTGTCGTTCGTCATCCCCCGTCGGTGGCGGAGTCGCCGTCCGTTCAGGTGGCTGCTCGATGCTGCGCTGGTGCGGATCGCCCAGCTGGCCAACTTCATCGGCCCCTCCTCCGGCGGCATGAAGACCGCGGTGGCGGCTCTGGGCCGGGGCTACGTCGAGGCAGGTGCGGCCCGGCTCCTCGTGGTGCCCGGCCCGGTCGACGCGCGCGAGTCGACGGCGTACGGCGACGTCGTGCAGCTGCGCGCCCCCCGGGTCGGCGGCGGCTACCGCCTGATCGTCGAGCCCTGGCGCGTCACCGACGTCCTCGAGGAGTTCGCGCCGTCGTCGGTCGAGCTCAGCGACAAGCTGACCCTGGTGCCGGTGACCCGGTGGGCTCGCCGACGCGGGGTCGGCACGGTGCTCTTCTCGCACGAGCGTCTGGGCGACATGTTCGCCGAGCGCACCGGTCTCGACGCCAGCGCCCACGCCAGCGTGCAGCTGCTCAACCGGATCCTGGTGCGCAGCTTCGACACCGTCGTGGTCACCTCCCACTACGGGCAGCAGGAGTTCCAGCGGGTCGCCGACGCGGCGCGCTGTCCGATGGTCCGGGTGCCGCTCGGTGTCGACCTGGCGACCTTCCAGCCGGCCGCGTCGCGCCCGGCGTACGACCGGGCCCACGACCGGGCCCACGACCGGGTCCTGAGGCTGGTGCATGTCGGCCGGCTCTCCCGCGAGAAGGCGCCGCACCTGGCCGTCGCCACGGCGGTGGAGCTGCACCGTCGCGGGGTGCCCCTGCGGCTCGATGTCTACGGCGAGGGCCCCCACCGCGACGAGCTGGTCGCGCTGGCCGGCTCGGCGCCGGTGACCTTCCACGGCTTCGTGGGGGACCGCTCCGAGCTCGCTCGCCGGATCTCTGCCGCCGACATCGCCCTGTCGGTCTGCCCGACCGAGACCTTCGGCCTCGCCGTGCTCGAGGCTCTGGCATGCGGGACTCCCGTCGTCACCGCCGACCGTGGTGGCGCGCGCGAGCTCGTCGACCCGGCCTCGGGCGCCTGGGCAGCACCGACCCCGGGCACGCTCGCCGACGCCGTGCTCGAGCTCGCCGGCCGGGCGCAGCAGCCGCTGCGAGCGGCCGCCCGTCACCGGGCCGAGCAGTTCGCGTGGAGCACGGCCGTGGACCGGATGCTGCAGGTGCACGCGGAGGTCGCCGGCCTCGCTCGCGTCAGCGCGTGACCCGGGCCGGCGACAGCGCGATCCGGTCGAGGCGCCGGCGGGCACCGGTGGTGAGCAGCAGGACCGGCACGAGGAGGGCGACGAGCACGCTGCCCAGGGCGATAGCGGTGTAGGCGCCGTGCAGCGACGAGTCGAGCGGTGCGACCAGCCCGAAGACGGTCGAGGCGCCGACCAGGCCCCACGTGCCGAGCGGTGGCAGGCGCAGCACGGCCACGAACGGCGGCAGCCACAGGAGGTACCACACGTGCACGACCGGGCTCAGGACCACCATCGTCGCGACCACCAGGGCGACCGAGGCCAGGGCGGAGGGACGTGAACCGGTCGGCCGGCGCAGCGCCACCCAGCCGGCCACGCCCGCGATGACCAGGAGGCCCAGGCCGCGCACGAGACCGAGGAACGTCGCGGGAGCCAGTCCCGCCCCGAGCACGCCGGCTACGTCGTCGAGCAGGCCGCCCGCGAGCGTGGTGATCGACAACGGGCCGCGCACGTCGCCGGGGACCATCAACGCCGGCAGCCAGCCCTGGCCGAGACCCGTGACGACACCGGTGCCGAGGAGCGTGCCGACCGAGACCAGGCCGACCGCACCGAGCCGGCGCAACCGGTCGGCGAGCGACGCGGCGACCGGCAGGCCGACCAGGGCGACGCCGACGCAGATCACGCCGCCGGGCACCTTCACGGCTGCGGCGGCGCCGCCGAGAGCGGCGCCCAGCACCCAGCTGTGCTCGCCCGCGACCACCAGCGCGACCGCCATCAGCCCGACCATCAGGACGTCGTTGTGCAGTCCGCCGATGCCCGTGCCGAGCATCAGCGGCGACGCGAGCACCAGGGCGCTGGCCAGCGCCGGGTCGACGCGGCTCCAGCGCGCCAGCCGCGGCACCGCCCATGCGATCAGCACGAGCCCCAGGATCGCCAGACCGCGGTGCGCGATCGCGAGGACCCACGGGTTGCCGGTGTGCGCGGCGACCGCGGCGCCGTAGGCCACGGGCAACGGTCCGTACGGCGTGACGGTGTGCATCCACATCGGGTCCACCGCCTGCACCACCGGACCGGTCAGCACCGCCGGCCCGTGCTCGTAGGGCGAGATCCCGAGGTGGGCGAGCATGCCCTGCGCGGCGTAGGACCAGCCGTCGCGCGAGAAGAGCGGAGGCGCCACCACCAGCGGGGCGCTCCACACGACCACGGCGTGCCGCACCAGTCCGACAGCGTCGTCACGCGGACCGCCGACGACGGCGACGTGGCGGCACAGCGCCAGCCATGCCGAGGCGAGCAGCCCCAACCCGACCAGGACGACGGACAGGGCGATCATCCGGCCGGCCTCGGCCTCGCGCAGCAGGACCAGGGTCCGTGAGTCCAGCAGGGCGGTCGACACAGGCAGGGTCGAGATCACCAGCCCGCCGAGCAGGACCAGCACACTGCCCACCAGGCCACGAGTCAGCACGGTCGGACGGTAGGCAGCCTGGGCGACGGCGGCGTGAACGCCGACGATCGACTGCCCTACATTTCGGACATGGGTCTCCTCACACCGCTCGCCGTCCGGATCGGCGCGATCTCGTGGATGCCGAAGCTGCTGCCGCAGATCGTGTGGGTCGACACCCACCTGCAGCAGGCGACCCGCGGTCGCGTCAGCGTGCTGGACGTCGCCGGGCTCCCGAACCTCACCCTCACCGTCGTCGGACGCAAGAGCGGCGTCGCCCGCTCGACCCCGCTGCTCTGCGTGCCGCATGAAGGTACGTGGCTGATCGCCGGCTCGTACTTCGGCGGCCCGAAGATGCCGGCGTGGGTCTTCAACCTGCGCGCCACCGACCGGGCGGAGGTCGCGGTCGGCCGCGAGCGGTTCCCGGTCAGCGTCCGCGAGATCGAGCCCGGCGAGCGCGCGGCCCTGTGGGCGGTCATGGTCGAGACCTGGCCGAACTACGCGAAGTACGAGGAGCGCACCGACCGGCTGATCCCGGTCTTCGAGCTCTCCCGCGTCAGCTGAGCGCGCCGACCTCCGGAGTCTCCGGACCGAAGTAGCGCAGCATCAGGCGCGCGATCGCCTCGTCCCCGCGTCGGTCCAGCCGGGCCCGACCGGCCGCCGTGCGCCCGAGGACGCGGTGGTCGATCGTGTTGCGCACGAGCACGAGCGGCGTGGCCCAGGGCGGCCGCAGGGGCAGAGCGAGCTCGCGCATGCTCGCCGGACCGAGGAACACGGTGAGCATGCTGAGCAGCCGCTCGCGCGCCCACCAGCCCCGCAACCGCGGGAGGCGCTCGAAGTGCAGGTCGCGCTGGGCGTCGACGATCGAGCCCGCCAGCAGCGGTCCGGCCTCGCTCAGGTCGGCCTGCGAGAGCAGCAGGTGGTAGTTGATGCGATGGCGCTCGCGCTCGGTCTCGACCAGGAAGTCGTCGTCGACCCCCATCAGCCACCCGACGTAGCGCCAGAAGTGCATGACCGCTCTGGAGTCCTCCCGTGAGACCGGGATGCCGAGGGCTCGTACGCCGATCAGCACGACAGCGTCGAAGAGGCCGAGGGTCGCGGCCTGGTCGGCCTGGTTGATCGGGCGGCCCCAGCGGGCGACGTCCCACTGGGGCTCGAAGCCGAGGTTGACCAGGGCGTGCATCAGGCGCACATGCAGCGTCATCGCCCACGCGTCGCCGCCGACGTCGAGCGCTCCCGGCTCGGAGAGGGTCGCCGCCCACTTCTGCGTCTCGCCGAGCCGTCGTCGAGCCAGGTCGCCGGTCAGACCCCCGGTCGCGACCAGGAGGTCGGTCGGTCCGCCGAAGCGGTACCCCCCGATCAGCGAGAGCTGGAGCAGCACGTCGGCGGCGCTCTGGCCGAAGCGGCGGTAGGTCCGGGCCCCGCGCGCCAGCAGCTCCCGGTCCAGCCATGCCGGGTCGGTGCCGGCCAGGGCGAAGAAGTCGACCAGGGCGGGCGGCGCGTCGGGCACCGCCTCGATCCCGTCACTCAGAGCGGTGTGCACCTGGCTCATCGTGACCCGCTCCCCGGCCGAGCGCGTCCGGATCGCTGCGGCGACGCGCGCTCCGGGCTCGTCGACGGTCGTGAGCCGCTGCGCGATGCGAGCCATCAGCGCCTCGTCGATCTCGCGGACCCGACCCAGGTGACGCAGCGGGCGGCCCAGGCGGACACCGCGTGCCTCGGCCTCGCGGAAGCGGCTCGGCGTCGTCGGGGCGCTCACGCTCATGGCCGCAGCCTGGCGGGGGACGACCGATCCCACAAGTGTCGCGACGTGACGCTGGGCAGAGGGTCACGGTCGTGACCCTCTGCCCAGCGAGGAGGAGCGGTGGATCAGACGGTCGGCGCCACGAAGTCCGACGAGTCGCCGGTGATGATCACGTAGAAGCGCTTGTGCGTCGTGGTGGTGGTGACGGTGCCGTCGCTGTTGCGCGGGCTGACGACGAAGCTCGTCGCGTTCTGAGCACCGCTCGGCGCGCAGTTGGTCGGGCCCGAGGCCGGGGTGGTCGGCGCACCCACGTTGCAACGGCTCACCGAGATCTCACCGGAGAACTCCGGGTTGGCGTCGGCGGCCGTGGCGCGGCCGTTGGTGATGGTGTCGGCGTTCTGGTCGACGGTGTTCTGCAGGGCGATGGTCGCGAAGACGCCGTTGTCCGAGAGGTCCTCGTTGGCGTTGAGGTAGACGTTGCCGGCGGCGCGCAGCGAGTTGTCGGCCGGGGCGACGGCGGTGTTCGGGAGCGTCGGGTAGGCCGCGACGAGCGTGAAGCCGCCGGACTGCGCCTCGATCGTGCCGTCGGCGGCGATCAGCACCCACCGACCGGCTCCGGCGGGACCGACCGGTCCGGTCTCGCCCGCGGGGCCGACCGGGCCGACAGGACCGGCCTCACCGGCGGGCAGCTCGCCGCGCTTGAAGTCGTTGGAGAGCAGCGAACGGTTCTTCACGTCCTCGCTGGTGATCGAGCCGTTACGGATGTCCTCGCCACCGATCAGGCCGGCGGCGTAGGACGTGCCGGTCGAGGCCACGACGAGGGCCAGGACGGAGACGACCAGGGAGGGGCTGGGCTTGCGGAGCGAGGGCAGCTTCATGGGGGTGGGACCTTCCGATGTGTTCCGAGTCACGCTTCTGTGGCGGGTAGTCCGGAGCGCACGACGGATCGGATTGGTCTGATCTCAGGTTCGTCTCAGGTGCTGGTCACGCGAAGAACGCCCCCAGTCGGTGGAGACCAGGGGCGTTCAGTGGCAGGTGCAGGATTCGAACCTGCGTAGGCATAAGCCGACGGATTTACAGTCCGTTCCCATTGGCCGCTCGGGCAACCTGCCGGGTGTCACGGGCGGGCGTTTGGCCCTCCGACAACAACGCGAAACAATAGCGCAGCCGTCTCGACCAGAGAAAACCGCCGGTGCGCCGGCCCGACGCAGGAATCAGGTGACCCCTCGATGGCCGACTCGTCCTTCGACATCGTCAGCAAGCTCGACCGCCAGGAGGTCGACAACGCGCTCGGGCAGGCCGCCCGCGAGATCGCGACCCGCTTCGACTTCAAGGGCACCGGCGCCACGATCGAGTGGCAGGGCGAGCAGGCGATCGAGATCACCGCGTCGGCCGACGACCGCGCGAGCGCCGTGCTCGACGTCTTCAAGGACAAGCTGATCAAGCGCAACCAGAGCCTAAAGATCCTCGACGCGGGCGAGCCGCGCCAGTCGGGCCGGGAGTCCAAGATCTCGATCGCGCTCAAGGAGGGCATCAGCTCCGAGGACGCCAAGAAGATCACCAAGCTGATCCGCGACGAAGGCCCCAAGGGAGTCAAGGCGCAGATCCAGGGCGACGAGCTGCGGGTCTCGTCCAAGAAGCGCGACGACCTGCAGGCGGTGCAGGCCCTGGTCAAGGGTCAGGACCTCGACTTCGCGGTGCAGTTCACCAACTACCGCTGATGCCTGCTGCGCGTCCTGCGGCGCGGGTCGAGATCGACGCACCGCTGGAGCGGGTCTGGGCGATCATGCTCGACGCAGCGGCGTACGCCGAGTGGAACCCGTTCGTCGTCCGCGCCGAGACCGCGCACCCGCCCGCGGTCGGCAACCCGATCGTGCTGCACGTGCGCTGGACCAGTGGTCGCACCGCCCGCTCGCCGGAGCGGATCAGCGCCGTCGACCACCCGACCACCGACACCGACGGGGACACGACGACCGCGTGCCTGTCCTACGTCTACGAGGGCCTGCCGGCACGCCTCGGTCTCGTGCGCGGTGTGCGCCACCAGCGCCTCACCCAGCGAGCCGGCGGCCCCACGACCTACGACACCGTCGAGGAGTTCAGCGGGCCGCTGGTCCGCCTGGCCGGGCCCGACCGGGTCGCGGACGGCTTCCGGCGCCACGCCGAGGCGCTCAAGGCCCGCGCCGAACGCTGATCCCGTCGGACCGGAGCGGGGTGCCGCTCCGGCCCGACGAGAGCCGTCAGCCGACCAGCGAGCCCATCACAGGCACCGTGGTCGCGCCGGTCGCCGGCGTCAGCCACACGGAGACGCCGACCTCGAGGCCGAGCGAGCGCGCGTGGGTGCGCGTCATCAGCACCGTGATCTCGTCGCCCGCGGCCGTGGTGACCGTGGTGCGGACCTCGAACCCGATGCGCAGCAGGCGGGTGACCGTGCCCTCGACCGCACCGGCGAGACCGGGCTGGAGGGCGACCTCGATGTCGTGCGGACGCAGGATCACGCCGCCGAGGGTGGTGACCTCCCCGAGGAAGCCCATCACGAAGTCGTTGGCCGGGGTGTCGTAGAGCTGGTCGGGCGAGCCGACCTGCTCGACGCGACCCTCGTTGATGACCACGATCTCGTCGGCGACCTCGAGGGCCTCCTCCTGGTCGTGGGTCACGAAGACCGTCGTCACGTGGACCTCGTCGTGCAGGCGGCGCAGCCAGTCGCGCAGCTCCTTGCGGACCTTGGCGTCCAGGGCGCCGAAGGGCTCGTCGAGCAGCAGCACCTTGGGCTCCACCGCCAGCGCGCGCGCCAGCGCCATCCGCTGACGCTGACCGCCGGAGAGCTGCGAGGGCAGCCGGTGGGAGAACTGCGAGAGGTGCACGAGCTTGAGCAGCTCGTCGACGCGCTCGGCGATCTCGGCCTTGGGCCGCTTGCGGATCTCGAGGCCGAACGCGACGTTCTTGGCGACCGTCATGTGCTTGAAGACGGCATAGTGCTGGAACACGAAGCCGACGTTGCGCTTCTGGGCAGGCAGCTTCGTGGCGTCGACGCCCTCGATGCTGATCGAGCCGGTGTCGGCGGTGTCGAGTCCGGCGATGATGCGCAGCAGGGTCGACTTGCCGCCGCCGGAGGGGCCGAGCAGAGCGGTCAGCTGACCGGTGGGCAGGGACACGGAGACGTCGTCGAGCGCGACGAAGTCCCCGAACTTCTTGGTGACGTGCGAGACATCGATGCTCATGGGATCAGTCCTTGGGGAAAGTCACTTGGTGTTCTTGGGGCGGAGGAACGCGACGACGATCA
>WLIH01000112.1 GCA_009702305.1 Actinomycetota bacterium
CCGCGTCGTCGCCTCGCACCAGGGGCAACGCGTGGTGCTGGCGACCAACGTCGCCGAGACCTCGCTGACCGTGCCCGGCATCCGGTACGTCGTCGACACCGGTGTCGCGCGGATCTCGCGCTACTCCGCGCGCACCAAGGTGCAGCGGCTGCCGATCGAGCCGATCAGCCAGGCCTCGGCCAACCAGCGCTCCGGTCGCTGCGGCCGGGTGGCGGCCGGCGTCGCCGTACGTCTCTACTCGGAGGAGGACTACGACGCACGCCCGGAGTTCACCGATCCCGAGATCCTGCGCACCAACCTCGCCAGCGTGATCCTGCAGATGACCTCGCTCGGCCTCGGCGACGTCGCGGCGTTCCCCTTCGTCGAGCCGCCCGACCGCCGCAACGTGCAGTCCGGCGTGCAGCTGCTCGAGGAGCTCGGGGCGCTGAGGGCCGGCGACTCCCGGCTCACCCCGGTCGGCCAGCGACTCGCGCGGCTGCCGATCGACCCCCGTCTCGGGCGGATGATCCTGGAGGCCGACCGCTTCGGCTGCCTGCGCGAGGTGCTGGTGATCGCTGCGGCGCTGTCGCTGCAGGACCCGCGGGAGCGTCCGGCCGAGCTGCAGGCCCAGGCCGACCAGCAGCACGCGCGCTTCAAGGCCGAGGGCAGCGACTTCCTGACCTGGCTCAACCTGTGGCGCTACGTCAAGGAGCAGCAGCGCGAGCTGTCGAGCAGCGCCTTCCGTCGGCTGTGCAAGCGCGAGTTCCTCAACTACCTGCGGGTGCGCGAGTGGCAGGACTTCGAGTCCCAGCTGCGCCAGGTCTGCAAGGAGATGGACATCGCCATCGGCCACCCCGCCGACCTCCCCGACGCCGACGGCATCCACCAGGCGCTGCTCGCCGGGCTGCTCTCCCATATCGGACTGCTCGAGGAGCGCGAGAAGGAGTCGCGCTCGGGCGGGCGTCGCCCGATGCGGGAGTACCTCGGCGCCCGCGGCGCGAAGTTCGCGATCTTCCCCGGCAGCGGCCTGGCCAAGAAGCAGCCGCAGTACGTCATGGCCGGCGAGCTCGTCGAGACCAGCCGGCTCTGGGCCCGGCAGAACGCCGCCATCAAGCCCGAGTGGGCCGAGCGGCTCGGCGGCGACCTCGTGAAACGCACCTGGTCGGAGCCGCACTGGAGTCGCAAGCGCGCCTCGGTGATGGCCTACGAGCGGGCGACCCTCTACGGCGTGCCGCTCGTCGCCGACCGGCTCGTGGCCTACGGCAAGGTCGATCCCGAGCTGGCCCGTGAGCTGTTCATCCGCCATGCCCTGGTCTACGGCGAGTGGTCGACGCGCCAGCAGTTCCTCGAGACCAACCGGCGCCTGCTCGAGGAGGCCGCCGAGCTCGAGCACCGCGCTCGACGCCGCGACATCGTCGTCGACGAGCACACCCTCTTCGACTTCTACGACGCCCGGATCGGTGCCGAGGTGGTCAGCGGCGCCCACTTCGACCAGTGGTGGAAGCAGGCGCGTCGCCGCCAGCCGGAGCTGCTGACCTTCGACCCGGCGATGCTGACCCACGACACCGCCGGGCAGGTGAGCGAGGACGACTACCCGGAGCACTGGCAGGCCGAGGAGGGGCTGACCTTCACCCTGGCCTACCACTTCGAGCCGGGCTCGGCCGACGACGGCGTCACCATCGACGTGCCGGTCGCGACCCTCAACCGAGTGGAGGCCGACGACTTCTCCTGGCACGTGCCGGGCTTGCGCGAGGAGCTGGTCACCAGCCTGATCCGCAGCCTCCCGAAGAATCTGCGCGTCAGCTTCGTCCCCGCGCCCGACCGGGCCCGCGACTTCCTGGCGTCGGTGCCGCCGGGGGAGGAGCCGCTCCTGGACGCCCTCGAGCGGTGGTGCCGCTCGACGACCGGCGTCGTCGTGCCGCGCGAGGCGTGGGACTGGTCGAAGATCGCCGAGCACCTGCGCCCGACGTACCGTGTCGTCGACGAGCAGGGCCGCGAGCAGGCCCGCGGCAAGGACCTCGAGGCGCTCAAGGAGCCGCTGCGCCCGACCTTCACTAAGGCGATGGCGCAGGTCGCCTCCGAGTCGGGGTTGGCGCGCACCGGCGAGACCACCTGGACCTTCGGGGAGATCGAGTCGTCCTTCACCCAGACCCGTGCCGGCCACGAGGTGCGCGGCTATCCAGGTCTGGTCGACGAGGGGGCCAGTGTCGGCCTGCAGGTGCACGGCTCGGAGGACGAGCGCGACGCGCGTCACCGGCTCGGCGTGGCCAGACTGCTGCTGCTCGATCTCGACGACCCGGTCAAGCGGGTGATCGACGGTCTCACCAACGTCGAGAAGCTCGGCCTGGCCGGCTCGCCGTACCCCTCGGTCGCCGAGCTGCTCGCCGACGCTCGCGCGGCCGTCGTCCGCGACGTCGTCGATGCCCGACCGCCGGCGCGCACCAGGGAGCAGTACGACGCCCTGCTGGCGGCCGCCGAGCGTGACCAGGAGCAGCAGATCCGCGCGGTGCTCGCCGATCTGCTGCGGGTGCTGGACGCGTGGCGTCGCGCGGAGAAGGCGCTGTCGGGTCGAGCCGACATCGCGATGCTGCCGGCGCTCACCGACATGCGAGCCCAGCTGGCCCGACTGGTCCACCGCGGCTTCGTGAGCGAGGCCGGGCAGGCGCAGCTGCGTCGCTACCCGGTCTACCTCGCCGCACTGGAGCACCGGCGAGACCGGCTCGGCGAGGGTGGTGCCGCGATCAACCGCGACCGGCAGCTGATGGACGCCATCGCCGACCTGCAGGCGGCCTGGCTGCACCAGGTCGAGGCGTTGCCGGCCGGACGGCCCCCGGGAGACTCGCTGCGCCGGGTGCGCTGGATGCTGGAGGAGTACCGCATCTCCTTGTGGGCCCAGCAGCTCGGCACGGCGTACGCCGTCAGCGACCAGCGCATCCGCAAGGCGCTGGCGTAGCGTCTCCCGCGTGACCTCGCGTCCCCACCACCGCCCGCGGCTCAAGGTCGCCGCCTTCTTCGACGAGTTCGTCGGCGGCGAGGACCCGGCGCTGGTCAGCGAGGCCGCCGACCGCGCCGCCCACCTCCTGGTGCGCGGTGCCCACGACTCCGGCGACGACGCCGTCGCCGAGCGCCTGCTCCACCTCGCCGACACCGAGGGGATCGAGGCGATCGCCGAGGTCTGGTCCGGGTCGCCGGCCGACTCCCTGGCCGGCTGCCTGTGGCGCCTCTACCTGCTGCGCTCCTGGGTGTACGCCGATCCGCTGGCCGTCGCTCGTGAGTTCGACGCCGGCCGCACGCGGGCGCCGGTCGCCCAGGTCGTCGCCGGTGTCGCCGAGCCGCCCGGACCGGAGGAGCTCAAGGCGATGGTCGACGCCGTGCTGCGCGGCATCGCCACGGGTGACTTCGCCGACGTGCTCTTCCGGGCCGCGGCGTTCGCCCGGGTGATCGCCATCGGGCGCGCCGCCGACGGCGAGGTCGAGCGGCCGGTGGCGGCCACGGGCGACCCGGTGGCTCGGATGCTCGCCTTGGCCGAGCAGCTCGAGGCGGCCGGTCATGCGGAGCTCGCCCACCGCCTCGGCTGACCCGCCGAGCCGGGCTGAAAGGACGCCCCGGCTCGGCGAAATGCACCTGGAGGACGGGGCGTTTCGGCGAATCGGTTGAGACGGCCAGGGACCGGACTACAGTGAGCGATGGGTACGCCGGACCGCGGCAGCCCCGGGTCCCAACACAAGCCGCTTCGAGCGGCCACGCGCCGTGAGGCGCTCCCGGTCCGGCGTACCTCTCACCCTGGCGGGTGACCTCACCTCGCCGCACGGAGTCGGATAGCCCGATCGATCGGGGTCGCATGGCCCGTTCGGGCCATCACCTCCCGGGTGTTCGGCCGACTTCCTCACATCTCCCCGCGGACGGACGACGAGTCCTGCAGGAGACCGTCTCGATCGGTCGTCACCCCGCATGCTCCTGGGAGGGCAGATGAACCGTTCCACTCGCACCATGCCGCGTCTCGCGGCCTTCGCCGCCGCCACCACGCTCGCCACCGCGGGCCTGGTCGCCGCGCCCACGACGGCGAACGCCGCCCCGACCCACGCCCACGCCTCGAAGGCCTCGCTGCCCGGTGAGATCGCCTACAAGTGCAAGGGCCCCCTCGGTCTGCTCCAGATGACGGTCACCGTCACGGCGACCGACCTGCCGGCGTCCGCGCCGACCGAGCTCCTCATGGACGGCGGCATCTCGGTCGACCTCTCCTTCGACCTGCCCGGCGGACTGTTCAGCGGCATCTTCGGCGGCGGTGGTGGCCTCGGCGGCGGCGGTCTCTTCGGCGGCATCTTCGGTGGCCTGCTCGGCGGCGGTCTCGGTGGTCTGGGCGGCGGCATCACCGGTCAGATCCCGGACTTCGGGCTCTCCCTCGGCGACGAGGAGCTGCCGATGGACGACGTCACCGACACCATCGACGACCCGGCCGACGACCCGGTGATGACGCCGACGGCGGTGACCGACGACTTCACGCTGCCCGAGCCGGGCACCTACGAGCTCACGCTGCCCGACGAGTTCACGTTCTCGCCGTTCAGCTTCCTGGGCATCAAGCTGCTCTCGATCACCTGCGTCGCGCTGCACGATGACGACACGGTGGTCGACGAGATCGAGGTCGACGAGCAGGACTCCGACACCGACATCGACGTGATCGACCCGGTCGACGACACGGTCGACGACAACGCCGACGACAACGCCGACGACGACACGGTCGACGACGGCACCGCGGACGAGGACGCGACCGGCATGGACGCGCCGGTCGTCAAGACCGTCGTGGTCCGCGAGCTCGGTGGCCGCGCCACCGGCCGGGTGGTCACCCGCGTCGACGGTCGCAAGGTCGCGACCAGCCGCCTGGCGTCGGGTCGCGCCACGACCCGCCTGAGCGGCCTGCGCCCGGGCCGGCACAAGGTCACCGTCACCTACCTCGGCAACGGCTCGACCCGCGCGAGCAAGCAGACGATGACGTTCCGCATCCCGCGCTGACCCCGGAGCGCGTCCCCACCCGACCACGGCCCCCTGGGTCGATGATGGGTCGATGAGGACCGTGCGACGACTGCTGACCCGGCTCACCACCCGACGATCGGGATCGGTGGGCCGGGTCGCTGTCACGTACGCCCCTCGTCGCGACGGGCGCCCCGACCCGGGCGAGGTCGTCTGGGGCTGGGTGCCCTACGAGGAGGACGCCACGCGTGGCAAGGACCGACCGGTGCTGCTGGTCGCCCGCGCGGGCACGGAGCTGCTCGGGCTGATGCTGAGCAGCAAGGACCACGACCGCGACGCCGCCCAGGAGGCCCGCGCCGGTCGGCACTGGATGGACGTCGGCACCGGCGGGTGGGACCGCGAGGCCCGCCCGAGCGAGGTGCGGCTGGACCGGCTCATCACGCTGGCCGAGTCCGGCGTACGCCGGGAGGGCGCTGCGCTGGAGCGCTCGCGGTTCGACGCCGTGGTCGCCGCCGCGCAGGCCCTCGGCACGCTGGACTGAGGGCTCCGGCCGCCCGTCGGGTCGGTAGTGTGGCGGCGCGTGCAGGACCCGAGTCGAGCTGTGGAGGTGCGGGTGAGCGTGGTGACCCGTCCCGGACGGCGAATGGCTGCCGTGGTGGCGGCGACCCTGGTGGCGTGCCTGGGGCTGGCCGGGTGCGACCAGGAGCAGAGCGCGGCCCCGCTCCCGCCGCCGTCGACCCAGCCCGTCAAGAAGGTCGCCCTGACGTTCGGTGTCTTCGGCCGTCCCTACGAGGTGTCGGCCTACAAGCAGATGGTCCAGGTCTACAACTCGCTGGCCGATGCGAGCACCTTCCGGGTGCGCTCCTGGCCCGACCGCGACGCGTTCGCCGACGCCGTGCGTGGCGGCGAGGCGCCCCCGGACGTGTTCCTGGCATCGCGCCGCGACCTCGCCTGGCTGCGCGAGGAGGGCTTCACCCGTCCCGTCGACGAGCTGCTCGACGAGCGCGCCGTCGACTTCGGCGACGGCTACTCGCGAGACGCGCTGGAGGCCTTCTCGGCCGACCGGCAGCTGCAGTGCATGCCGTACGGCGTCTCGCCGACCGTGATCTTCTACAACAGCGATCTCGTCGACTTCGACGCGATGGCGGCCCGCGGCCTGGACGTGCCGGCCGAGAGCCACGCGAAGTGGACGCTGGAGGAGTTCCGGGCGGCCGCCGAGTTCGCCACCCGTCCGCGCAAGAAGACCCGTGGCCTCGCGATCGAGCCGACCCTGAGCGGCTTGGCGCCGTTCATCTACTCCGGCGGGGGCTCGATCTTCGACGACGAGGTCGAGCCGACGTCGTTGAGCTTCTCCAGCGACAGCACCCGCTCGGCGCTCGAGCGCACCCTCGAGATCCTGCGCGACCCGCACCTCAACCTCACCAACCGCCAGCTCGAGCAGGCGCCGGCGCTGTCGTGGTTCAAGCGCGGCAAGGTCGCGATGATCGCCGGCGACCGGTCGCTGGTGCCGTCGCTGCGGCTGGTGCACGGACTGAGCTTCGACGTGATGCCGATGCCGACCCTCGAGACTCCGGCGACGGTCGGCGACCTGACGGGTCTGTGCATCAACCCGAGCACCGCCAGCATCAGCGAGTCCGCCGACTTCCTCGTCTACGCCAGCTCGGCGCCGGCGGCCAGCACGGTGACCCGCACCGGCTACCTCGTGCCGGCCAACCAGCAGGTCGCGCTCTCCGACGACTTCCTGCAGCCCGGACGCCAGCCCCTGCACGCCGGCGTCTTCACCGACTCCGTGCGCGACCTCGTGCTCTCGCCGCTGCTGGACAGCTGGGCCGAGCTCACCGAGGCCGTGTCGTCGAGCATCCGCCTGCTGGTCGACGCGCCGGGCGTCCTCGCGCTCGACGAGGTGACCGAGCGCATCGACGAGGAGTCGCGCACGGTCCTCTCGCCCGACGACGTGTCGGACGAGACCGACTGAGCGAGCCTCAGTCCTCCGGGTCGGCGTCCGGGCCGAGGTCAGGGTCCGGCTCCGGTGCCGCTGGTGGCGCCGGCGGCTCCACGTCGCCGGCCAGGATCGCCGCCGTGATCACCGGGGTCACGAGCTCGATCTGCCAGGGCCGTGCGGAGTAGCCCGCGAGCTGCTCGGCCACCGCTGCGGCCAGCGCCTCCGGCTCGCGGGTGGAGGGCGGCGTCCAGAGGGTGCGTCGCAGGGAGTCCGGGACGACGAGGTTCTCGACCGGCAGGCCCTGCTCCTCGGCGAGGGTCGCCATCGCGTCGCGGGCGTGGGCCAGCCTCCGGGCGGCGACCGGGTCCTTCTCGGCCCAGGCGCGCGGCATCGGAGGCCCGTCGGTGCGGGGGGTGCGGGTGGGGAGCTCCGACTCCTCCAGCGCGGCGACCTCGCTCAGCACGCTGATCCAGCGCGAGGAGTACCGCTCGGCGCCGCGGCCGTGGAAGCCCTTGGTCGCCAGCAGGCCGGCGCGGTCGGTCGGCAGCGCGGTCGCAGCGGCGATGATCGCGGCGTCGGGGATGATCCGGCTGGGGGTCACGTCGCGTGCCTCGGCGATCTGGTCGCGCGTCTCCCACAGCGCCTTGACCGCGCCGAGGGAGCGGCGGCCGCGGACCCGGTGCAGGCCCGACGTACGCCGCCACGCATCGACGCGCGGCGTCGGCTCGAAGCCGCGCAGGTGCTC